>JBDTNA010000162.1:0-7235 GCA_039933985.1 Gemmatimonadales bacterium
CGGCCCCGCCACTGTATCGGGCAACACAACGCGCGCTCGTAGTACCACTGGCGGAGATACGCCGGGAAGGTGAGCGATGCGGCCCGGAGCCAGGAGACGACTTTCGCTCGCGCCACGTTTCAGAACCTCGGGGGAGGTGCTGGTGGCGCTCGACCCGTCCCCACGGACGCGTTGACGTTACGGGCATTCTTTCAGGAGAATGCCTTTTTTTGCGCGCCATCACTATCGCCTTCATCTCGCTTCTGGGACTCGCCGCGTGCAAACGTGACGAGCCCGAGCGGAAGCCCCAGACAGACGATTTCGGCGATGCGATTCAGATGGGCGCCACGCCAAAGCGCATCGTATCGCTCAATCCCACCACGACCGAGCTCCTCTTTGCACTCGGCGCCGGAAGCCGTCTTGTCGGACGTACGACATACGATCTCTTTCCCGATTCCGCGAAGAATGTCCCCGACGTAGGTCCAGGCCTGCGTCCAAATGTCGAGTCGATTCTCGGCACGAAGCCCGATCTCGTCGTCCTGTATGCAAGCAATGACAATCGCGCTGCAGCGCGAGAGTTGAGAGCGGCGGGAATCAACACGCTCTCGATCAAGATCGACCATATCGCCGATTTCTACCGCGCGTCGCGACTGCTCGGCGTCATGCTCGGCGACAGCGCGAAGGGCGCGGTCGTAGCTGATTCCGTCGAAAAAACGCTGAAGCGTGTCCGAAACGCGACCGCGTCACTCACCAAGCCAACAATCTTCTGGCACATCTGGGACGCACCGCTGATCACGATCGCGAGCGGCAGCTACATGAACGAGCTGGTCGAGATCGCCGGTGGCGTGAATGTCTACGGCGACATGAGCGATGTGTCGCCGGCGGTTTCAATTGAAGACGTAGTGAAGCGCAATCCCGAATTCATTCTGGCAGGCCCGGAAAACGCGAAAAAAATCGCCGGCGATCGACAATGGTCGGCAGTTCCGGCGGTAAGAAAAAGAGGAATTCTGGTCGTCGATACGGCCGTTGTCGGCAGGCCATCGGTCAAGCTCGGCGAAGCCGCGGTCTCGCTTGCTCAGCTTCTGCATCCGGGAGTCGTAGCACGGTGACTCACCGCTCATGGCACTGGATCGCCATGATTGTTGTGTTGCTCACGCTATGCGTGATCGCACTCGGCACGGGTGCGATTCGCATTCCGCCCGGCGCAGTGCTGTCCGCGATACAGGGTTCGGGAGATCCGACTGTCGTCGCGATCGTGAGAAATCTTCGCCTTCCGCGAATTCTTCTCGCACTCCTCGTTGGCGCCGGTCTCGGGATGAGCGGTGGCGCACTTCAGGGAACACTGCGGAACGGCCTGGCGGAGCCGTATCTCCTCGGCGTATCCGGCGGCGCGGCAGTTGGCGCGGTCGTCGCTTTCGCTCTTCACGCAACCGACGATGGAATCATCGGGCTCGCTGCATTCGTCGGCGCCGCGGGCGCAGTTCTGCTGGCGCTCCTCGTTGCCCGCGCTGCCGGTGCAGCGGGTCGAGGTGATCCGAGAACGCTGTTGATGGCTGGCGTTGTAATCGGTGCGTTCTCGAATGCGGTCATCATGATCGCGCTCACGAACGCTCCGCCCAATACGATCCGCGGCGCACTGTGGTGGATGATGGGCTCGGTCGCTGACACGTCGTGGAGCGCGGTTCGCTGGCTCTCGGTCTACATCGCGATCGGTGCCGCGGCGATCATCTATTGGGCTCGAGAAATAGACATACTCGCTCTCGGCGACGAACCTGCGGCTGCGCTTGGAGTGAACGTCGATGTCGCTGCGCGGAGGATGTACCTCCTTGCTGCGTTGCTTGCTGCATCGACTGTTGCCGCGGCCGGATTGATCGGATTCGTCGGCCTGATCGTTCCTCACATCGCGCGAGCTGCCGGTATTCGCCATCACAGGCCGCTTCTTATCGGCGCGGCGCTGATGGGTGCGACTTTGCTCGTTGCCGCCGACATCGTGGCCCGAACCGTCAGTCCTCCCGGCGAGCTTCCGCTCGGCGCAGTTACAGCCATCCTCGGCGTCCCGTTCTTTCTCGCGCAGCTGCGAAAAGCGAGATGATTACGTTCACGAACGTTTCGGTTCGATATTCGGGAGCGGCCGTGCGGGCGCTCGACGGTGTTTCATTCGAGTCGGGAGAGGGAAGGGTAACTGCCGTCGCCGGTCCGAATGGAAGCGGCAAGTCCACCCTCGTGCGCGCTCTCTTGCGACGGCAGTCGCTCGAGGGCGGCTCGATCGCTGTTGACGGGCTCGACATCAATTCGCTGTCGACGCAGGATGTTGCCGTTCGCGTCGCAGTTGTGCCTCAGCGCGAAGAACCTGCGTTCCCGATGCGAGTTGCTGAATACGTCGCACTCGGACGATTTCCGCGACTCGGCTTGTGGCGTAGCGCCGCCTCGCCGGATGACAGAGCGGTCGCTTCGGCGATGAACCGGGCAGGAGTCGCAGAGTTTGCCGAGCGGCGCACTGACGAGCTGTCCGGCGGCGAATGGCAGCGAGCCAGGATCGCGCGCGCGCTCGCTCAGGAAGCGCGAGCACTCGTTCTCGACGAGCCCACGACGTTTCTCGATCTGGCACACGAGATGTCGCTGTTCGAGCTGCTCCATTCGCTCGCTGGAGAGGGGATGGCAATTCTCCTCGTCAGTCATCAGCTCAATCTTGTCGCTCGCTTCGCGCAGACGATCGTGCTGCTCGATCACGGTAGAGTTGTCGCCGCCGGCTCGCCCGATGAGGTGATGCGTGCGCAGCTGCTCGAGCAGGTCTACGACTGGCCGCTCGTGATCACGCGCGATCCGGCGGTCGGCGCTCCATCTCTCGTTCCTCTTCGCCGCCGCACGGCGGATTCATGAACGGCATTCCATCACATGTTAACGAAACCGCAATGAAAAAATATCAAAAGCTCGGCTTGTCGATTCTGTCGCTGTGCACTGCGTTTCCATTTTCCGCGAATGCCCAGGCGCCGGATACGGCCACTTTGAAAACGGTCATAGTGTCGGCAACGAAGACACCTGCATCGCGCGCTTCCCTGACGCAGGCGGTAACAGTGCTGAGCGGCGGCGACCTCCGCGCGCGTGGTATCACGCGCGTGGTCGACGCGCTGCGTGCAGTTCCCGGCGCAGCCGTCGTGCAGAGCGGATCTTACGGGTCGGTCACGTCTCTCTTTCTGCGCGGCGGTGAGAGTCGCTACACCAAAGTCATGATCGACGGCGTCGCGGTGAATTCCCCCGGCGGCTACTTCGACTTCAGTCATCTCACAACCGACAACATCGAGCGCATCGAAGTTGTGCGCGGCCCAGCGAGCGTTGTTTACGGAGCCGATGCTGTGTCTGGAATCGTCAGAATCTTTACCCGCCAGGGCCGAGGCAAGCTCACCGTGAGTGCTGATGGACGCGCGGGAACGTTGAAGACTCGCGAAGGCGGCGTCGAAATAAGCGGAGCGAATCCGCGCGCACGCTATTCGATCGGCGGCGGCGCGCACCGTACAGACGGCATCCTTCCCTTCAACAATGAGTATTACAACGGGACTCTCAGCGGCTCAGCCGGATTCACGCCTGCCGACGGCACCGATGCACTTGTCACCGCCCGATACACCACGGCTGAATTTCACTATCCCACCGACTTTACCGGCGCGGTAGTCGATTCCAATTCATATCGCGTGCAACACCGCCTTACGGTTGGCGTCGATGCAACGACCAAGCTGGCCGAGTCGATCAAGGGCCGACTGTTGGTCGGCACGAATGAAGTCTCCGATCTCTCTGAAGATATCGCGATTCCATTCGGCGCTTCCGTACGCGAGCACAGCTCATCCATGTCTCGCAATAAAAGACGAACTGCCGAAGCAGGCCTGGTCTTTCTCCTCCCTTCAACGACAACGCTCAACATCGGCGGCGAATACCTCGATGAGCGCGAGCGCAGCGTCAACAGCGCCGGTCCGGTAGGAGGGGCTGCGACGCCGACGTCGAGGTTCAATGCGGATCGAAGAAACAAAGCCGTGTACTCGGAACTCATTGGATCGGCAGAAGGAGCGACTTACACACTTGCGGCAAGGCGCGATGACAATTCGGACTACGATGCGTTCACTACCTATCGCGTTGGCACAAGTGTCCCGATCGGTGTATCAACGCGTTTTCGCGGATCGTTGAGCACTTCATTCAACGCGCCGGCATTCAATCAGATTCGTCCGTCATTGTTCACAGTGGGCAGTCCGGACTTGAAACCCGAGCGTGCGCGCTCGTGGGAAGCCGGCATCGAACAGGCGCTCATAGATGGAATCCTTCGCGCGTCGGCTGGCTACTTCAATCAGCGCTTCAGCGATCTCATTCAGTACGTCTCCGGCGGTCCGCCAACGTATCTCGGCAGCTACGCCAATCTCGCCGGAGCAGAGTCGAACGGGTACGAAGGCGAGATCACACTCACACCGGTGAACGCGTGGTCCGCGACCGCAGCATACACGTACGCCAAGCCGCGCGTGACAAAGATCTCCTCAGGTTATTCTGGTGACCTGACGGAAGGACAGGCTTTGCTGCGCCGGCCCCAGCACTCGGGGAACGCAGCCGTCACTTGGTCCAAAGTCGGCACCGGTAGCCTTTCCGCTATCGCATCCTATGTCGGCGAGCGGCCCGATCTGGACTTCAATCAGTTTCCGTCACCGACGGTGACTTTGCCCGCGTACATCAAACTCGATTTTGCCGTGAGCAAGGACATCATTCGTGACGAGAAGGGGAAAGGGGCAATATCACTGACCTTTCGAGTCGAGAATGCGCTCGACAAGAAGTACGAGGATGTGCTCCACTTTCCGGCGCCGAGGCGGACTTTTCTCTTCGGGGCGCGTTACACGGGCAGTATATAGATTGACCGGATGGGAGCGCTCGTCACCGAAGCGTTAGTACTTCACGCTTTCGACTACCTGGAAACCTCCCGCATCATTCGTCTCATGACGCGCGATGCGGGAATTCAGTCGGTGCTGGCGCGGGGTGCCCGCAACTCGCGAAAGCGGTTTGGAAATGCTGTCGATCTGTTCGCTCAGGGCACAGCCGAAATCGACGTGCGACCGAATAGAGACCTGCAATCGCTTTCGTCATTCGAGGTTACGCGAGGTCGTGCGGGACTCGCCATGGATGTTGGAAGATTTACTGCCGGATCGATGATCACCGAGATGGCTCTTCGGACATCGAGCGATGAGCCTGCACCCGGGTTGTTTGACGTCGTCGAGCTTGCTCTCGACCGCCTTGCAGTTGCTCCGCCCGACGAGACGATAGACACTGCGCTCTCCGGCGCGTGGCACATCATCGCGACGCTTGGATTCACGCCGGCTCTCGATGTCTGCGCGAACTGTCAAACGGAACTCGACCCGTCGGCGCGCGTCAGCTTCTCGCACTCGGCCGGCGGAGCGCTTTGCTCGCGATGCAGCGCCAATGCAACGGGTGCGCGAGTGCTTCCGGCGGCGGCGAGAAACGCGCTTCGCGAGTGGATCAACGGCGGACGTGCTCCCAATCTCGACGCAGCAGAAGGAAAAGCGCATCAGCGTCTACTGCGTGAATTCTTTCATGAGCATCTTGGAACAGAGCGCGAGCTGCGCGCATTCCGTGTGTGGGAACAGGGAGCCTGGAGCGCGGCGTGATTCTCGGTACCGCCGGCCACATCGATCATGGCAAGACAGCCCTCGTTCGCGCACTCACCGGCGTTGACACAGATCGACTGCCCGAAGAGAAGCGGCGCGGAATCACGATCGACCTGGGATTCGCTCCTCTCGTCATCGACGGCTTCGGAACGATTGGCATTGTGGATGTGCCGGGCCACGAGGGATTCGTAAAGACGATGCTTGCCGGCGCGAGCGGAGTCGATCTCGCGCTGCTGGTGGTCGCCGCAGACGAGGGCGTCATGCCTCAAACTCGCGAACACCTCGAAATCCTGTCGCTACTGGCAATTCCGAATGTCATCGTCGCATTGACCAAGAGTGATCTGGTTGAGCCAGAGTGGCTCGGACTGGTGTCGGACGAAGTCACAAGGCTAGTGAAGGATACCGGCGTCGAATTGTCGGACATCATTGCAGTGTCATCGACCAGGCTCACGGGAATCACCGACCTTCGCTCGGCAATCGGCCGCGTGGCCGCGACAGTGGTCAAGCGATCGGGTGACGATCTGTTCCGAATGCCGGTCGATCGCGCGTTCACGGTGAAAGGAACGGGCACAGTCGTCACCGGAACGGTGTGGACCGGAACGATTGATCGAGACGCGACAGTTGTGGTTCAGCCGGGGAATCGTGTCTCGCGTGTACGAGCGATTCAATCGCACGATCGCCCGGTGCAGCGCGCCGAGCCGGGCATGAGAGCGGCTATCGCTCTCGCGGATTGCGATGTGAGCGACGTTCCGAGGGGAACTGTGCTGGTGTCAGATGCTCACTGGGTCCCTACACACGCCTTCGACGCGACTTTGTCGCTGATGGACGGATTCAACCCGACCCCTCGCACACGCGTGCGAATTCACATCGGCACGAGTGAAACAGGCGGACGATTCGGCGCGCTTCGCCGGGACGGCAATGGGTCAACCGCCCGGGTCATCCTCGATGAGCCACTCATCGCCCGCGGTGGGGATCGTTTCGTCATCCGTCTTCCGTCACCGGCGCGAACAGTTGGCGGGGGCAAAGTCGTCGACCCATATCCCGTTGAAAAGCGGCGCGGCCGGCCACGCTCTTCAACGCCTGCCTCCGAAACAGGATCAGTGAATCGACTGCTCGAGAGCTCGGACGGTGAAGGGTTGAGCGTTCGCATGATTCCGATTCGGACCGGTGTAAGTCCGTCGAGCTCCAGACGCCAGCTCGAACAAGCCACTGCAACTATCGTCGGGGAGCGAGCGTACTCACAAAGAGCGATACGCGACATAGAGAATTCGATAGAGACCGTGGTCGGCCTCGAAATGGCAAACCATTCGCTCGAAGCCGGTGTCTCATTGCAGACGGTAAGAGCGGCAGTGAGAGCACGATCGGACGTTATCGATCTGGCACTCGAGCGTCTTCAAAAAAGACGACGAATCGAGCTGGCTGGGTCACTCGCAAAACCGTTTGGATGGGTTTCTCAACTGGGTGAGCGGGAGCAGGCGCTGAGCGACGCGATCCTGCATGAGATTTGCACCAGCCGGGTCGAGCCGCCGAGTGTCGCGGAGCTCACCGGTCGATTCGGGGCGAAGACGCAGGCAATGTTGAGAAAGCTGGAAAGAGAAGGGCAGC
>JBDTNA010000163.1:0-7213 GCA_039933985.1 Gemmatimonadales bacterium
CCCCGCCTAACGACGTGTTGCTGTCACTGCTCGGCGCTTTCTCCTACGAGCAGAGGTATGTGAAGAAAATTACCCCCACGCCCGCCGCCACACAAATCAGCAACCCTACCCCCCCTGGGCCTCCCCCCACAACCACCAGGGCCAGTACCGCAGCGAGGGGCGGTGGAATGGCTGGGACTTCCACCACAACGCCAATGGTGTTGTCGGCACGCCGAGCCGATTGCGCCGCGGGGTCTTGGCTCACTACTTCCTCATGGAGACGGAGCTTCCGTACTTCGGAACTCACCACCAGTGCCAGATTGTTGATGTCGGCGATTAGCCGGGCCTCTTCCCTTTTTCTGCCGACAAGATTTGGCACCGGGTCGGGCGTATCCGGTCCAATCGCCGCAAGTGACACTATTGCGTCCGATGTGAACACGGTGCCCGCGGTAGGGATTTGGGATTCGACGACCGATGCCGAGGTGAGTGCTTCTCCACGTCCGTTAATCGAAACGCGCCTGAATCCCGAGTCTGCGAGAATGCGGCGAGCGGAATCAACGGTCAGTCCTACAACCCGAGGTACCGGGAAACCCGTCATCGTATCGCCGAGCGCGAGAGCGACCGGGGAATGCACGAAGACCGTTTCGCCCGCTTGCGGACGCTGATCCTTGACAACAATGCTGTCTCGGATTCCGCGCCGCACGATCTCTCCGACGATGAGACTATCGCGCTGCAACGCGCTGTCAGCTGAAGCCAGTGTTTTGCCGATGACATTCGGCACGGGCACCCTTCGAACTTCAGCGCGCCGATTCTCCACCAGGTCAACCAATGTTGCGGAGTCCACTTCGCTCGTCGGTGCAGGTCTCTGTGAAAGGATGCCAAGGCCCGCGCTCACCAGCGTTACAACGGTGACCCGTCCAACGCCAAGTCCGCTGTCCCGGAGTCGTGCGCGTGCACCTTCACGCGTGAGGCCTGTAACAGAGGGTACGACAACGCGCGAGGGCGCGGTCGCGATCGTGAGGTCGACGATATCACCGCGACGTCCCGCATCGCCTTCATGCGGGGCCTGGGTGACCACCGTGTTCCCTCCATCAGAGCGCCGGACGTAGTCAACCTGACCAGCCCGGAAGCCAGTACGCTTGAGCGAGTCGACGGCATCCCGTAAGCCCAGTCCGACAACGCCCGGAATCGTGACCTTCGCAACAACTGGACTGCTGCCCCTCGAATACCAGACCGCGACCGATGATCCCGTCACGGCCTCCGTTTCAGCGCGAGGTGATTGTCGAAAGACGCGACCGGCAGGCACCTCGTCAGAATAATCTTGGCCGAGATTGACTGACCTCAAGCGATTCTTTTGCAGCGCGGCAACGACCATCTGCTGAGTGAAACCGTGCAGATCCGGCACCAGGATACGATCCTGTGTGACCTTGCCTGGCACGACAACCGTGTCGCCGCTCCGGGTTCCAGGAACCTTGGCCGTCGTATCGATGAAAACACCGGGAACATCGGAAGGAGACCGAACGGGACGCGGCTTCCTCGTCACCGCCGCAACGGCAAGGGACTCGAGCAGCGCTTTCCACGGGTTGACCTTGGGGCTGTCCGGACTTCGCCGCGCTCTAGCGACATAGAGTGTTTCGGCGCGGGCACGGCCGACCGGCGTGCCCGCTTGAGGGCGCTGTCTGAAAACGGTTCCTGCAGAATAATCCGTATTCGTGGACTCGATCGGGACAATGACGAGCTTGGTCCAGCTCAGCACATTCATGGCTTCGGTTATCGTGTTTCCGATGACCGATGGAATGAGCGCCACCTGCGCAATGGAGTTTGCACGCTGATCGAGCGGCTGTTGCGACTTCGAGTTGATAGCGCGAAGCGACGCGGAGTCTATGAGCACGGCGGTTTTCGACGACTTGGGCGAGAGGATCTTCCCTTGGCCCATGACCGGTATCGACGCAACGCCAAGCGCTGCGAAAACCGCAATGTATCGAAAAAGCGCCATTTGACCTTCGCGGTCGGAGACTTTTCCAGGACTCGACTATACGTCAGTCCGAAAATTCCGACAACAGTATGTTTTACGGACCTCGGTGATGGCGCTAGATTTTTTCGC
Source organism: Gemmatimonadales bacterium (assembly GCA_039933985.1). GTDB lineage: Bacteria > Gemmatimonadota > Gemmatimonadetes > Gemmatimonadales > Gemmatimonadaceae > UBA4720. Next base: position 2,084 of record JBDTNA010000163.1, read on the forward strand.
CGCCCTTGCTCGGTCGCGCGCTCGTGCATGTCACCAGAAAAACGGGAGTCCCATATGTCCCCCGAGCCAACCGCTCCCACCCGCCGTGCTCTGCCTCTGATTCTCATCAGGGGATTCGGCGGAGTCGGCGTCGAAGATGAGAAACGAGTCGCCTATCAGGGATTCAATGATGGCACTGTCTACCCACAGAAGCGCGGCGAGAACTACATCTACGAAGGTCTGATCCTCCGGTTCATGAAAGCCGACTGGAAGTATCAGGACGCCACGAACGTCGTCGGCTATTACTCAAAGAACGTAGAGGTAGACACCGATCTTCCCGACGAGCTGAAAGGCCTCGATCCCGGCTACTTCACGGGCGAACGCATCGTGATCGACGCCCCGATGGCGCGCAACCTGGTCCGCCAGATCGGTGATCCGAGCCAGACTCTCTGGGTATTCCGGTACTACGATCTCGACGACCGCCGCTTCGATACCTACGGCAAGGCCCTGGTTCGCCTCATCAGCTTCATTCGTGACCTCGCTGATTTGAAGAACGAAACCGACGCCAAACCGAAGGTCAACATCCTCGCACATTCCATGGGTGGCCTTCTCGTTCGCGAGGCCGTCCAGGTGACGTATCCTGCCCTCGGCCAGCGAGCCGAAGACCACATCAACAAAATCGTTACCCTCGGCACACCTCATAAGGGTATCGCGTTCCAGTTCCTGCGCGACTGGATCAACCTCGATGCCGAAGAGGAGCTCGAGCACTTCAATCCCAAGCTCCAGGCGGATGAAGACCGCGACACTCGCAAGGGGCAGTACAAAGGCGTGAAGAATGAAGCTGCTTTCGTCTATTTCAAGGACTACTTCCCCCTCGACCGGCTCCTCACCGTCGTCGGAACCAACTACCGCAGCTATGCTGTCAGTGTCTCCTCATGGATGAACCGGCTGTTCTCGGTCGTTGGTGAAGGTGGTCCGACCTACAACCGAAGCGACGGGCTCGTCAAACAATCCTATGCACAGATTCCCGGTGCGCCGCGCACGTTCGTCCACAAGTGCCACGGCGGGCCTGATTCGCTCGTCACGAGCCGCGAAGCTTACGAGATAGCGACACGATTCTTCTTCGGCAACGTGCGCATGAGGCTGCGGCTCGAGTCCGCATTGGTAACGCGCGGTGAGGACTGGTTTGGCAAAAGTGAATTCTTCTTCGGTGTCTCGATCAAGCCTCGTCAGGTGGATTTTGAGCTCTTTCACCAGAGCGTCGAGGCCGAAAACTGCTACGGCCCCTTCCGCGATCGGAAGCTTATGGATACCGACATCGACTTCGACTGGGCTGATCCCGCAACGAAGCTGATCTGGGAAGGATATCTCGATACGAGCAAGCTCGTCGTCGACCCTGTGCGCGGCGTCAAGGACATGGTCTTACGCCTCGACTTCTATGTCGGCGAGCGAGATACATACGGAGTCGGATTTTCAGACAACGTGATTTTTCGAAAGCAGTATTATCTGCGCGCAGTGCTCGAGGATCCGCTCATCATCTATCGTCATGAAGACGAGCGATTCATGGGAAAGGACTACGTCTCACCGACTAAGGACAGGATGGAGCAGACCGCCACCGGCTGGACTTTTGACGTGAAGGGCACGGGTTTCACCGCCAGGCTGAAACTCGAGTTGGACCACGTCCCGCTCGATGGCCAGCCTGAGCCGTTTCTGCGGTTCACGCAGCAGTTTCCGGGGACCACGACCGGAGATGAGATCAGCGCGATGCCCAATCCTACGGGAGAGACGGCAATTCCTGGCGCCTGACCGTTTGGAGACGAGCGCAATTTCCATTGCGCTTCCAGACGGTAGCTACAACAATAAGGCTGTGGCCGGTCTCGGCTCCCTTCCCTGAGTCGATATGAAACCGCCACACGCGCGTTAAGGAAGCGGTATTTACAACACCACATAATTGCATAGCGTGTAGGGCAGTAAATGGAGAATCGTTCATGAAGTCTTCGACGAAGCGAGTACTGCTTGTTGGAATTGGCGCACTCGTCCTGTTGCCAGTCGCCGCATTCGTCGCGTCGCCGGACGTGCGCGAGGAGGTGCGATCCTTCTCGGCCTGTTCCCGATTGGTTGGCAAGGGGTTTCGCCCGCTCGCCACGGAGCGTCAGAACCGGTTCCTCGGCAAAGTAAAGGATTACACGATGCTCTGCCGCGGCGGCAACGGCGCGCTCGTGAGTCGGCAAACACCGTGGGTCGACTGGTCCAACTACTGGGGCGCGGGAGACAACTCTTCCCGGTCGAATCGCGGGCTCCTGACCGGCCACCTTGCCCGGAACGGCCGGGGAGTGGACGGTGCGCTGCTCGATCTCGAGTACCAACGACTCGATCTCCTGAGATTCAACCTTTTCGACAACTATACGTTCAAGCAGTACGTCGATGGAGTCGGCAAGATACCTGGCCGCTCCATCAAGGTCTGGCCGGAGATGCGGCTCCCTCCCGACAATCCGAACTACACCGCCGTCGGAGGCACGGGGACACAACTCTGCAAGGGCGAGCTGATCCGGCATCGCACGCTCGAAGGAATCTGTAACGACATCAAGAACCCTCTCATGGGCTCGACGAACACAGTCTTCGCGCGAAACGTCCAGTTCGAGGAGACTTTTCCACTGCTCGGCGCAACTCAGCTCGTTCGGAATCGACACGGGGATCGGCTGGCGCTCCTTCGACCAGATCCGCAAGTCATCAGCAGGGAGCTCTTCACGCGCCAGCAGTCTGACTCCGCTCGATGTAACAACGGGCAAGGCGCTGGCGACGCATCACACTGCGACTACATCAAGGCACCGTTCTTCAATGTCCTCGCGGCCTTCTGGATCCAGTTCATGACGCACGACTGGTTCTCTCACATGGACGAGGGGCACAACGACAAAGCGATGATGGCGGTCGGATGCCAACCTGAAAAAGGCAGCGGCAAAGACAGCTCATCACTGACACCCGCCCAGATCGCGGCATTGCGATGCCGTCCGGACGACCGGGTCGATCGCGCGCTAATGGCGGAAACCTCAAAGCCATCGACTTTCACCGGACGTGATGGCAAGACGTATCTGACGCGCGCGCAGCAAACATCGCCAAACACGAACACAGCCTGGTGGGACGCATCTCAGCTCTACGGCTACAGTGAGCGTTCGGGGTTGCGAGTGAAGCGAGACCCACGCGATCGGGCCAAGATGCACATGGAGCTCGTGGGCTCCCGGACCGGTACTGGTGAGCGGCAGGGATATCTGCCTGTCTTCAGCGCCACCGACCCGATCCATCCCGCATGGCAAGGACAGGAGGCCACCGCTTTTCCGGACAACTGGTCCATCGGCCTCAGCTTCTATCACAACGTATTTGCGCGAGAGCACAACCTTTTCGTCGACGAATTCCGCAAACGTGCCGCAGCGAATCCGAATGGTGACTCGGGGCTCCTCGATCCAGCCAATCCGACAAGCGTCATCCGCTACGCAGACGTCAACGCCGAACAAATCTTCCAGCTCGCCAGGCTCGTAGTCGCGGCGGAGATCGCGAAGATCCACACCATCGAATGGACTACGCAGCTGCTCTACGACGAGCCGCTCTATACGGGTATGAACGCCAACTGGTTCGGGTTGATCAGGAACGACAACCCGGTGACGCGCTCGCTCGACAAGATCGCAGTGCACTGGCTCGGCAAATCCTTTGACGAGAAGGACCAGACAACCTGGTACTCCGTTTTTGCATCCGGTGCCGGAATCTTTGGGTTAGGAAGTCACCGCTATGCCGGACGGATTGGATTCCGTGGATACGATCCGGCCGCGAAGGACCTGTGGAACGTCGGCAACGCCGATGACGTGAACGGTGGGGTAAACCACTTTGGCTCTCCGTTCAATTTCCCCGAAGAGTTCATCACGGTCTATCGGCTTCATCCGCTCGTTCCCGATCTGCTCGATTTCCGGAACATCAGCGCTCCGAACAAGATTCAGAGAGAGGTTCCGGTCGTATCCACCTTCCGCGGCCTGGCCACTCCTGCGATGCGTGATGGCGGGCTCGCAAACTGGGCCCTGACGATGGGCCGGCAGCGACTCGCTGCTCTGACGTTGCAGAATCATCCGATGTTCATCCAGAACCTTCCGATGCCACGCCTCGGCACCAAGTCGGGCAAGCTGGATATCGCCGCACTCGACATCATCCGCGACCGAGAGCATGGCATTCCCCGCTTCAATGAATTCCGGCGCCAGTACGGGCTCAAGAGTCTGTCGGGCTTCGACGATTTCATCGATGTCAGATTGCCGGCAAATTCGCCTGAGAGCAGGCGACAACAGGCGTATGTCGCCAAGCTGCGACAGATCTATGGGCAACATCGATGCGACGACTCGAAGTCGATAACCGCCGCTCAGGAGCTCGACGGACGCATGGTTTCCGACTGCCTCGGTCACCCCGATGGATCGATGGTCGACAACGTGGAAGATCTCGATGTCGTTGTCGGGTGGCTCGCGGAGGCGACGCGCCCGCACGGTTTCGCGATCTCGGAGACGCAGTTCACCGTTTTCATTCTGAATGCATCACGCCGGCTGTTTGGTGACCGGTTCTTCACATCGAGCTTTCGTCCGGAGTTCTATTCGACCCTTGGTGTTGAGTGGGTGACGAACAACGGGCCCACCGGACCCCAGGAGGCGCCCGGATTGTCAAATGGACATCGCGACGAAGTGTCTCCACTCAAGCGAGTGTTGCTTCGAACCATGCCGGAGCTTGCCGCTGAGTTGAAAGGTGTGGTGAATGCGTTCGACCCATGGGCGCGCGATCGCGGAGAATATTACTCACTGCAGTGGAAACCGCGCGCTGGAGCCGAGGACGACCCGGCGTTCAGGAGTCCCTGAGGTGGCGCCCACGCCGGAGGCTCGCGCAGGTACGGGCGATGTTGTTCGGCTTGCAGGCAAGCTCAGCGCTGGGTTCCTGAAGGGTCGGCGCACTTTCGACACAGCCTCCATCAGCTGCAGATGGGCGCGAGATATCATGCAGCGTGAAGGAGGATCCGACATTCGTGTCTCGCTACTCCGCCGCCATCTGATGTTGATCGCAAATCGCAAGCATTCGGAGGTTGTGCTTTCCGGTGTTCCTGGACGAGGGGCATACGGGGCGGGCAAGTCC
>JBDTNA010000164.1:0-7127 GCA_039933985.1 Gemmatimonadales bacterium
CGCGTGCAGGCTTGCCGGCACGACCAAGCCGTAGATGACGCACACCACGAAGTTGATGGCGGCAAAGATGCCCAGTGACCAGGTCACTACTTTGAGATTCAGCATGCATTATCCTTTGTCCGATGTGGCCCAGGTGTGTGGCGTGGTGCCAGCGTTAGTGCTGGTGGCCACCAAGATCCCTGCTAACGCCGCGAGCGTCCGGGTTTTCCGGATCTCCATCTTCGGTGAGCCGCGCACGGTTATCGCCCCCATGACCGCCGTGACCCCCATGACCCCCATGACCCCCGTGTCCGAACAGGTGCATCCAGACGAAGGCGATGCCGATCAAAACCCAGAACCAGTTCGTAACGAGCCATTGCATGATGTCATCCTCCAGTATGTGAACGTCGACAGAACGCTTGTGTTGTTATCATCGGATGAAACGCTCCCAGCTTCCGTAACGCTCGCCGACCCGACCTTTCGGCCAGCTCAGCAGGATGACGAGAGCACCCGCCGCCAGGTCGCTCCACCGCGAACCGCTCGTCGAGCCAGCCAGGATCCACGGCGCAGCGATCACGACGGCGCCCAGGAGCACGTTCACGAAGCGCAACGCACGCCCGACATCAGCCATTGCCATCACGGCGAAAGTCACGATCAGCGCGCCAATGACATGCTCGACGTGCGCGGCAGTCCCGGCAGTGCCCAGCACCGAGGGCGTGAACATGAGCCAGATACCGACCGCAACGCTCAGCAGCAGCGGCCACGTCAGCGCGACTCCCCAAACCATGGCCATGGGACGCACCACATCGGGGTGAACCGAGTCCGTTGCGGGCAAATCCCGCAACGTGCCACCGAGCCAGAAAGTGCGCCAGAACGGTTGACCTTCGCGTCGGGCCTGAACAAGGAACTGGCCCATTGCAACCACTTCATCGAGCGTGAGCGCGATCATGATTACCATCGCTCCCGCCGCGATCAGGCACGGCGTGCACCATGCGCCAACGGCGAGCGGCTGCAGAATGATGAGAGTGATGCTGACAACACCGAGCGGGACGACGAGAATCCCAAAAAACGTCACCATCCACGGCATCGTCCGCCACCTGGCTTTATTCCCCATAAAACCCATGAGGAACTCAATCATGTATGCGACCGCACCGAGACCCGCGTCGGGAATCGGGAACGCGCGCGAGACATCCGACGTAAGCACGCGTTGCGTCCCGAGGCCGAAGAAAGGATCGGCGAGCGACCCGATGTGCTGAAGCTGGAATGCTGTCATCTGCCGCGACAGAAAGAAGCCGATGAGCGCGAGAGCAATGATGGGGGCTCTCTGAGGCCAGCTCGATGGATTGTAGGTCCAGCCCGGCGGCACGTCCGGACCCTCTTCCATGGACATCCCCTTCGCCATGGGCATCCCCGGCGCCAGGATGGCGAACACGATCACCAGTGCACCGATGAGAGTGTCGTTGTTGTACGCCGCGGCTGTGGGCGCCCAGAATATCAACGGCGCGAACAGCAGCCACAGCCCAACCAGCGAGTTGGCCCATGGAGCCCAGAAGCGCACCAGCGGCCGGTGAGACAACGACAGGATCGATAGAATCACGACGAGAGCACCGCTCACAAAATCGCTCGCCTCGAGCGCTGTGCTGCGGTAGTCCATCGCGAAGACGCCGGTGATCAGCCACAGCCCGAGCACCATGTTGGCGAAGTGCGGCCATGACGTACTTTGGGCGTGACTCATGGGAGCAGCGGACATGCCTTCGTGCGCCGGCATCGCGCCTGAGCCTCCGTGTGACGCCGCGCTCTGGGATTGCGTTGGACTTGTATGGCCGGAGTGTTCCGCATGTTCGGAGGTCATGGGACGCCCGGCCGCAGGCGCGGCGGCGGCCTCTTTCTTTCTCGGAGAGGATTCAAGCTTGTTCTCCTTGTACCAGGCGCGCGGGTCGGCCTTGAGCGCCGCAATCATCAACGGCAGGGTTTTTCTGAGCGATCGCGCCGGCTCCCATTCGAGGAGTTCGCGAACCCGTGTCAGATCGAGCGCATAGTGATCGGCGGCCCGATCGATCATCCACGGCTTGATGAAACTCTTTCCCGGAAGAAGGTTCATCATCCAGGCACCGAGCTTCGCCGGCAATCGCGGAACTATGATGGTCTCCAGCGGCTCACCGTGAATCAGGCGTGACAGAGTGTGCTGCAGCTCATCGTAGCTCAGCGCTTCGGGTTCGCCGAGCAACAGTGCCAGCTCCGGAGGAAGCTCCGCCCGGCGGGCCACTATGCGCTCGATGGCATCCACGAGGTCGTCCTCGTGCATGAACGCCGAGCCATGCGCTGTGGATGCGGAATAGAAGCGGCGCGTGAACTGCTTCTCGTAAATCCGCTGGATCTGGTTTATGAGGGGAATCGAATGGCAGCCGTCGTCGTAAACGCCCGAGATACGGAGCAGGACGACGGGAATCTCTCCTCGGCCAGCGCGGATGAGCTTTTCGGTCCTGACCTTTGACTCCGGGTACGCCCAGGTTGGCTGGATCGGCCAGTCTTCAGTTATGAACTGCCCCGGCTCACCCGGTGCATGCACCAGCATCGTGCTCGAGAAAACGAACTGCTCCACCTGAAACCCGCCTTCTCGCAGACCGCGCAGGAGGCGTTCGGTCCCTTTGACGGTTATTTCGTCATACTTCGGGCTGGGCGCGCCGAAGAAGTCGTAGTACGCGGCGAGATGTATTACCGACGCGATCCGCGTACCGTGGTGCTCCTTTAAAATGCGGAGCGCGTCACGGACACTGTCGTCTGATGTGATCTCCACCGGCATGTAGGTGCAGCCTGGCGGAGGCGGTGCCGGGGCCTTGCGATCAAATCCCACGACCTGCTCGAAGCGACCGGCGAACCGCCGCATTACAGCCTGGCCGATCTCTCCGTTCGAGCCGGTGACGAGCACGAAACCGTTGTCAGTCGTCACCGACTCTCGAGCCAGTGAGAGCCGCTGCACACGTGAAAAATGGTTTTCTCCTCGATGGGCGCGGGCTCATCCTCTCTCTGACTCAGGGTCAGGTTACGACCATTTGAGAATAAGCGCCGCGAGCGCCTGATGTATCGTAGTCCACACCATCACTCCGCAGTATCGCTCGAAGGAGCGATATGCCGAGACGTCCTGGCGCTGTAGGATTCAATGAGCCATCCAGGAGTAAACCTGCCGACAACACATGATCGTGCTTTTAGCGACGGGCACCGTTTCCCGGAGACAGCTTCTACGAGGGCATCGATCTCGACAGTGTCCTTCCAGCCATTCAGATCGTGATCGCAACCGTCAGCATCGTCCTCTTGAGACGCTTGCGGCGCGGAAAACATGCTGTCCGAAAGCTTGACAACCGTACGTTAACTCTCAAAAACGAATGAGGATGAAACCATGAGCTGCTGCGGCGATGTGATGAAACCGATTGAAGCGTCAGGGTGCTGCGGCCCCAGCGACACCGCCGCGGATGCGGCGGCGGCCATGCGTGATTCGGGTTGCGGTTGCGCACCAGTGATCGAGGACGCGAATACCCGCAAGCTCGTTGGTGTTGTCACCGAGCGCGATGTCTGCTGCGGTGTAGCCGCAGATGACCAGCGTGCGTCAGAGGTCGGCGTTGCGGAGATCATGCGCCCTGCGGCCGCATGCTGCGGCATGGACGAGCCGATCGAAGACGCGCGACAGAAACTTCAGGAACAGCGCGCGACGAGCCTTCCGGTCGTCGACAAGGCCGGCTCCTGCTGCGGGACAGTCAGCTCGCATCAGCTCGCTCACGCGTAGGCCACGCGCCTTCGGATCAGGAACTTCACTCAATGTGTTTTTCAGCGACAGCAAGCTTCGTCGCCGGCACCGCGCTGTCAGGCATTGGCGTGGCGACGCTTCGCCGGGCAGAGAAAAAAGCGGAAATTCCGTTTGCCCTGATTCCGGTCCTATTCGGAATCCAGCAGCTCACCGAAGGCGTGATCTGGCTGACGTTCGCCAATGATGCTCCGGTTCTGCGGCAGGTGATGTCCGACATCTACTCTGGATTCTCGCACGTGCTGTGGCCCATCTATGTGCCATTCGCGGTAGGCCTGATGGAAGCGACGCGCTGGCGCAGGAAGACTCTGTCGGCATTCCAGATTGCCGGGCTCGCGGTCGGTCTCTACCTCCTCTACTCGATAATCACCCGACCTCTCATTGCCGAGGTCGTAGGCCGGCACATCGTATACGACTCGCCGCATTTTTATCTCCCGGCGGTGATCGTGCTCTACCTCGCGGCGACGTGTGTCAGCTGCTTCTTCTCCAGCCACAAGTTCGTCAATCTGTTCGGAGTGCTGGCCCTGGCGTCCTTCATCGCTGCGTACATACTCACCGCACGCGCCCTCGTTTCCGTCTGGTGCTTTTTCGCCGCGATACTGAGCATTCTGATCTACATCCATCTCAGGTACCGGCACCTGGGTGGATTCCCCGCCGAGGCGGCGCGCCCGACAGGAGCACACGTTCATGGCGGAGCGCACGCCGCGGCGTCGCAATGAAACCCGACAAGTCGATGGAATCCATAAAGGCACCACAGGAGCTGGCAGACATCGGAGTGATCGGCCTTGCCGTAATGGGCGAGAATCTCGCGCTCAACTTTGCAGACCACGGCTACCGGGTCGCGGTCTGGACACACACCGCAGGCAAGGTGGGGCAGTTCGTCGAGCGGAACGCTGGTAACCAGCGCCTGATCGGCACACTCACGCTCGCGGAATTCGTCGCCGCGCTCAAGCCGCCCCGGCATCTGCTGTTGATGATCAAGGCCGGCGACCCTGTCGACGAGATGCTGGAAAAACTTTCGCCGCTCCTCTCGCGCGGCGACGTGATAATCGATGGCGGGAACTCATTCTTCAAGGATACACAGCGCCGCGATACCACTTTGCGCTCACGCGGGCTGCACTTTGTCGGCATGGGTGTATCCGGCGGTGAAGAGGGGGCACGGTACGGCCCTTCGCTAATGCCCGGCGGCGCGCGGGAAGCCTACGACAGTCTGCGACCCATCCTCGAAGCAATTGCCGCGAAAACCGATTCGGGGCCCTGTGTTACATACGTTGGTCCCGACGGTGCCGGCCACTTCGTGAAGATGGTTCACAACGGCATCGAGTACGGTGTCATGCAGCTGATCGCCGAAGCATACGATCTTCTGCGGCGCATGGCGGGCCTGTCCGCAGCGGACGCAGCCGAGGTGTTCGCCGAGTGGAACAGGGGCGCGCTCGAGTCATTTCTCATTCAGATCACGTCGGAAATCCTGACAGTCCGCGATCCCGAGACCGGCAAACCGCTGATCGATCTCATTCTCGACCAGGCGGGACAGAAGGGTACGGGCAAATGGACCGCACAGATCGCCCTCGACCTGGCTGTTCCGATCCCGACGATCACGGCCGCGATGGATGCGCGTGTCCTGTCGAGCATGAAAGCCGAACGCGTGCGCGCTGCCGCGCTGCTCACGCTGACGCCCACGCTCACGCTCACCAGCGGCACCGACATCAACACGAACACCGAGTTGCTGGCGTCGATTCGCGATGCACTCCTCGCGTCGACCATCTGCGCTTATGCACAGGGCATGGCGCTGCTGCGCTCTGCCTCCTCTGAGTACGCGTGGAGTGTCGATCTGCGCGAAATCGCGCGCATCTGGAAGGGCGGCTGCATCATTCGAGCCCGTTTCCTCGACACGATCATGCGCGCATTCGAGCGCGCGCCCGAGCTGCCGAATCTCCTCATCGACGACGACATCCGGCCGCAGATTCTTGGCGCGGAGCGCGCCTGGCGACGGACGGTGCAGGCAGCAGTCGAGCACGGCATTCCTGTGCCCGCGCTGTCCGCCTCGCTCGCGTATTTCGACAGCTACCGCACCGCGCAGCTGCCGCAGAACCTTACGCAGGCACAGCGCGACCTGTTCGGTGCGCACACCTACCAGCGCAGCGATCGTCCGGAGGCGGGGTTCGTGCACACCGACTGGCAGAGTTTGATCCACAAGTCGGACACCGTTACGCGCTCGTCCAAGCCCCGTCCAGCCTGAGCCCCTTCATGAGAGCGCTCGGCAAGGATCTCAGCCCGTCTTTGGCACGCCCGCTCCCCGACCTGTCATCGTGTCGACCAGAAGTCGGAACACGTAGTACTCTACCGAAGGGGGCCTGGCAGACACCGGCGCAACCGGAACCAACGCGCGCAACCGCTGCACGCCGGGAGCAAGGATCGGATCAGTGTTTCCCTCGGCACCGGCACTTACAATTTCGATTGTGCCTTTCACTACGACGCTGCTCCATTCGAACAGATCGAGAATCTCGTCCACTTCGAACGCCGCCCGGCCGTTGTGCGCCTGGGTCGGAAAAACTGGCTCACGGCTCGTTACCCCGTATATACAGCGATCCAGGACGACGTAGTGAATCAACTCGATGTCAATCCTGTCGCCGATACTGCGTGCGAGGCGCCCCACCGAGTTACGCGCGAGAATCTCGTCCGCTTCGACGCCGCTCAGTTCGCGGAAAACAGGCTTCTTTATCGTCTGGCGGCCTTTGGATGTCATGCTTCCTCGTGTCTGTATGTCGGGGCGCCGCGCGACTCAGGCTATCGGGCGCGCCGAGCTTTCGTCGCAGGTCGCGCGGCGTAGCCAACGACCTCATCGACGTGAATCCGGAACGCGGTGGTGCGATGCGGCGCGGGATCATCGGCCTTGAGCGATTCCGGCACGAGTGCGCGGAGCAGCGCAACGCCCTGGGCGAATGCCGGATCTTCATGCGCCGACATGTCCGCAGCGCCCATCCACGGCATTGCCACCGCGGTAAGGATTTGAACGGGGCCAGTCACCACGACGCTCTGCCAGTCGAACAAGCCCTTCACTTCATCGACCTCAAAAGCAACCTGTGGTTGGCGAATGATCGCTTCGAGCTTCGCTCCCTTCGAAGTGCGGGCGTACAGCCACCCGAACTTATGCACGTAGTGCACTGGCTCGATATCGACTCCATCGTCGGAGGCGAATGCAATCCTGCCCACGTGGTTGCGCTCCATGATCGCGTCGATCTCGCTTCGGCGTAACTTGCGAATGCGCGGTGGATCGGGCAGTGGCTGATCCTGATGCGTGGTGTCGTTACTCATTCAGTTGTACCAGGTGTCATGCGAAGCACGTATT
>JBDTNA010000165.1:0-7121 GCA_039933985.1 Gemmatimonadales bacterium
GAGATCGAACGAAGGCGCTCGAAACGATCCGATTCCCAGGCCGCCGGTCAGGACGATCTGGCCCGTTCTGCTGTAAGCAGAGACAGAATCGATGACGACTGTGTCTTTCAGCATCCGGATCGATGCGTTGAGCGGCTTGAGAGTGATGCCGAGCGGGACGATTTTCGCTTCGGCGCCAGCGAGATTGAATTTGCCAGTCACCTCTGGGCGGTTCAGCGTGCCATTGACCTTGAAGTCGGCAATCGCGTGTCCCTTCATTCCCGTCACATACTGCGCGAACTGTGGAACGAGATTGAGCGGCAGACTGTCGGCGCGCACAGCCAGATCGATCTGCCGATCGCGCGGAAGCCGCGAGCCAGTGACACCGGTGAATGCGAGGTTGACCGGAATCGTTCCTTCCGCATAAAGGAACGATTTGCCGCCCTCCTGCATCGCATCCGCGCGTCCAGTGAGCGTCTCGTTCGCGTAGCTCAGAACCCCGTGCACTTCCGGAATCGCTGTACCGTTGTAAAAGAAGCGCTGACTTCCAAACGATCCGTTGAACGTCGGATTAGCCGAGGTCCCCACTGCTTTCAGATCGAATGAGACCAGGCCGCTGGCGTTGATATCACTCTGCGCGAGAGCGATGAGATCGGCGACCTCGAAGTTGTCCACCGCAACCTGCAGATTCGCGTTGCCGTCCTTTGGCACCAGACCGTCAACGAATATCCGGCCGTTGCGCTGATTGCGAAGCTCGAGCTTGTCGATGTCGACACCCGCTGATCCCCAGTGAATGAGGGACGGACCTGTCGATGCCCACACGGTCGAGTCGAATCGAAGCTGCGCACGATTGAGATGCAGCTCGCTTCTAACCTTGTCGAGCATATAGTCGGCGTTGAGGCTGTACACCCCGCTCGCATTCTGAACTACCGTAACCTCGGCACTCCCACGCGGTTTCTGGTAGTTCACTTTCGCGTGAACTGAATCCAGGTCGAACCCACTCGCACTGACGCGTGTCGCCGTGGCGTCAACGTTCACTCGGGACTTAGGCGTGAGCGCGTTCGTCCAGTCGTAAGAAGCCTGGAAATGCTGAACGCTATTTCCGCGAGCGATGATATTGTCGCCGCTCGCCGTTCCCTTCAGGCCGAAGTCCTTGATGTTCCCGGTTGCGACGCCGTCGGCCAATAGCGATCCGGATAGCGCAGTCCTGCTGAGAGTACGGGGAGTATCGACCTGGGCGAGTGTCGGTGCAGCTCGTCCCGTAACAGCGCGCTCGACTTCAGTCGCATTTGCGATGCGCGCTGAATCGGAGCGTGCGCGGGCAATTCGCGATGACACAATGCCAGGACGCGGTGCAACATCTCCGGGCTGAATCGGCGGCAGGAGCGAGGCAATCCGACTGAGCGAATCGACAGCCACATGATATCGGAGCTCTCCGCTCGTTCCCTTCGCAAGCCCGAACGTACCGCTTGCAGTCGCAACACCCTGTGCTGCTTGGACGGCAAGAGTATCGATGCGTGCCATTCCGTTGGCGGCAACAAGTCGTACTGTCGCCGATGAAACGGAGAGAGTGTCGTAAGTAGATGACTGTAGATCGGCCGCGATATTCGCGCGCATCGTCGCCGGGTCGAACCCACGTCCTTTCGCCGACACGGTTCCATTCACCGAAGTCTTCGGGGCTTTTGCGAGAATCGCGTTCGCGTCGAAAAGCATCGCATCGAGATCGACGTCGTATCCCTTATCGCGGCTTGCCAGATCGAGCTTGCCAGTGAGACCGAGCGATCCTCCGTCGGCGAACCCGAGGGTGCTGCGCACGGAGAGATCGCTCATCGTCCCGGTCATTCTCAGCAGACCGCTTGCCGATCCGCGCACGCCCGCAGTCGGGAAGAATCTGCCTGCAGTAACCAGGGACAGCGGATGCAGCTGCGCGTCGATGTCGAACCAGCTGGCCGCCATTCCGCCGCGAGCTGGTGTCCGGATCGCACCAGTCCCCGTTATGCGCGAGACCGCACCGCGATCGACATGCGTGATGTCGGCTCTCGCCATCATGCGCGACGCCGTCGTGCCGTTCAGGGTAGCAGTGCCAGTCACGGTTCCGCGAAGCGGAAGCGTTGGGGCATACGCACGAGCAAGCTCCACCTGCACTGGCCGCATGGTGAGGCGCAGGTTGTCGGCTCTGAACACACCGCCTCCAAACCCCGCGTGACCGACTGCAACAATGCGATTGTGTCCCGCCTGTCGATCCTCGAACGTCACATCGGCATCGATGCCGAGATTTTTCTGATTTCCCTCGAGCTTGGCGCGACCCGAGAGAATTCCGGAGCGTGGCGGCTTGAGAAGTGGAAACGTCTGCTCGATCAGTCGCGTGTCGAGGTCGGTGAACCGGAGATCCGTGTTGTGAACCGAGAATTCCTCGGCTACTGTCATGCCGAGGTCTCCGAGAAGATGCGCGTCAGCAATTCGCACATCGGCATTTCGTGCGATGTAGATACTCGTGTCGCCGACCCAGTCCATTGCGAAGTCGAGTGTGCCCGATCCACGCTCGGGAAGGCGAGGATAAACCCAGCGCAGGTCGGCAGCAGCGACAGGGTCTGCACGCACGCGCAGCGTCATGTCGTTGGTGTTGATGTTGTACAATCCTCCGCCCCGAAGCTTGCTGGCCGGAAGCGTGACATTCACGTTCTGCCACCAGATGGAGTCGCCGGTGAAGTCGAATCCCCCAACAAGTGATTTCACTTCGACGGTCGGCGGCCGGAATGGCTCGGCAATCATGCTCAACGAGGCAACGTCTGCCCGGCGCGTCTTGAACACCGGATCCTCGAGACGCAGCAGCGGGAGCTTCGCGTTGATGTGATGAAACTTCGAAACCTTCTGATAACCGCCCGGCACTTCCACAATCAGGAGTCGTCCTTCTGGTCCCATTGCGTCGCGAATCACGTCCTTCTTTTCGGCACCTGTTTTCGCTTCCGGTTCCCACGGCGACTTCGCCGTTATGTCGGCCTCAACGAGCGTGACGTCGGTGAATCGGATCCACTTCCCCCACTCGGGTTTTTTCGGGCCGGGCTTGGGCGCGGTGTCGCGAGGAAAGATCCTGTCCCAGTTCCATTTCCCGCCGGGCGGACGGTCGAGCACAATCACCGCGCGAACCAGCTTCACGTCGTCGAATTCAATCCGCTTCCCAAGCAGTGACCTGAGCGTGTATCGAGCCGACGCCTCGTCGGCATGCACAAGCGGTGCACCGGCACTGTCAGTGATCACCAGATCGTGCGCCGTGAATCCCTTGAGAAGATTTCCGGATACGCTGCCGACTTTGATGATGCCGTGAGAGTTACTCTGAAGAATCGCGACAATCTTCTTCCTCGCCTGCTCGCGGCCCCAATCCGTGCCCGTCAGCATCAAAGTACCGACGGCGAGAATCACGATTACGATCGCGACGGCGGCGACGAACCTGATGACCGCCTGACGCATCAGAACGCTTCTCCGATCGACAGGTGGAGCTGCGCCCTCTGGAGAATTCCCTTCGCGCCTTTCGGGACTGTCGAGTAATCACGACGCTCTGTCAGGGTCACGAGCTTTCGCTGCCCGTTCACAATGGTTTCGGTGACGACAGGAAGAGACTCTGTTCTTCCGGGATTGATACCAATGTCGATGCGAATCGGACCGACCGGCGAGCGATAGCGTCCACCGAAGCCGGGAGTGATCGCCGACTTGCTTCGCGGGAGAGCCGGATTCGTACGCTGCGACACGTATCCACCATCGACGAAGACTGCCCCGAAAACCTGGCGCCAAACGGGAAAACGAAACTCGGCGCTTGATTCCACGACGACATTGCCGCCCAGCGCGCGCGGAGTGAAGTCCAGACGATCAAGGGTTGCCGCATTCGGATCGCACGTGGTGATATCGACATCCGCCGCGCACGATGGATCCTTTTCGCGGAGCTTCGACGCGGGAATCGTCACCACGCGTGGACCAAGTTGATTCTCTCCGAATCCGCGGACAGAACGTGACCCGCCCGCATAGAAACGCTTCCGTGGATGAAGTAGCTGGCCATCGCTTGTCACGCCGATCGCGGAGCTCGTGCTTTCGAGAGCTCTCACCCAGCCCAGCCGAAGGTGACCGGCGATCGCGGCGCGTTTGCGAACTCCGCGATAGACCGCTACGTCCGAGGTAGCGCGATTGTACCTGAACGCCGACAACGTCGCCGCGGAAGCATGCTCGAGATCCAAGCCGGCGCGATATCCACTCGTCGGCGAGAACGGATCGTTTGACCGATTGATGGTTCCGGTCAAAGTCAGCGGCGACAGGCTCTGCCGCTCCCGAAGTGCTCCGAGGGTTGGCTGATCGCAGACGCCGAAGTTGACGCAGAAATACACGTCTCCGGCATCGACGCGATTGATCTCATAGCGATAATTGACACTCAAGGGAGCGCGGTCACGGATTTCGCGGGTAAAGGTCGTGCTGACGCCGAATCCCTTGTCGATGTAGATGCCAGGCGCGCTTCGGCGGTGAGCGAAGACGCCGAGCGCAAGCTCGTTGGCCTGCGCGCCAAACCATGGCTCGCGGAAATTGACGCTCGCGTTGTACGTCGGCGCCAGATAGCGGCCGCGCTCTGTCGTTACTTCGCTGAAAGCGTTGCGGAAGATGAATTTTCCATTGAGACTGCTGGCGAAAAGATTTCCCACCGTTCCCTGAAGCTCGAGCCGGCGCGCACGTCCAAAGAAGTTGTAGTGGGTGAACCTGCTGTCTGCCTGGAAGAAGTCGATCGTGTTGAATCCCGCACTCAAGCGCGTTTCGCGAAGAGGCGCTTCGACAACGTTTACGACGAGGACCTTCGATGAATCGCCTTGCCGTGGGATGTCGATCGACGCGCGCTTGAAGAGATTCGACTCATACAACGCACGTTGGCTTCGCAGAAGCTCCGACCGCTTGAACAGCTTGCCGGAGCTCAACGTGAGCGACTTGAGGATCGTCCTCGTGTCGATCTTGTCATTCCCTTCGACGAGGATATCCGATACGGTCGCGAGCCAACGCGGGTTCAGCTTGATCTCCACGTCGGCTGTTTTTGCTAAGGTGTCTATCGCTACTGCCGTATCGACAATCGCATCGGCATATCCCTTGTCCCACAGTTTCTGCTGAAGGAACACGCGGCTCGAGTCGAGCCGGATCAGGTTGAGCGGGGTGTTTTTCCCAAGCACGAGGCGTCCCGCGATTTCCCGGTCGGTCAGCACGTTCTTCGTTTGACTGACGGATATCTCGGTAACCATCGTCGGCGGACCTTCGTTCACGACGAACGTGACGGCAACCTCATCTTTTCCCTTGTCGGCAACGGCAGTGTCGACCTGCGTTTCCCGATATCCGCGCTTGAAATAGAAAACACGAATGCGGAGGACGTCGCGCGAGAGCTCGTCGCGGTTCAGGTACTTCTTCACGTAGACGAAGCGGGACTGCGATATCCAGCAGAACGGCCTGAACACCAGGCTCAGACAATGCGAAGCATCAGTTGAGACGCTCAGCTTGAGCTCGTTCACGTCTACGTGTTTGACGCCCTTGAAGGTCAGCTGGACCACCTCTGTAGGCTTCGAGGTGGGAGTGCCGACCGGGGCTTGGGAGGCGAGCGATCCCGGCAGTAGCAGCAGGAGAGCCGCTACTCCGGGAAACCACCCCGTTCTGGACCACTGCATAGCGCCTCTGAGAGCAAGGCGCGGGCCCAGCCTATAGCCCTTCGAGAAGGGCGTCGTTACCGGGCGTGGCGGCTATGCGCTTGACGAGCCACTCCATGGCCGATGACGACGGCATCTGCTGGAGTCCCCGCCGTAGCGTATAGACGTGTTCGAGCTGGTCGGGGCGGAAGAGCTTGTCCTCGCGCCGTGTGCCGCTGGTCGAGACGTCGATCGCCGGGTAAATGCGCTTCTCGGCCAGTGAGCGGTCGAGCTTGATCTCGCAGTTTCCGGTTCCCTTGAACTCCTCGAATATCACGTCATCCATTCTCGAGCCAGTTTCCACGAGTGCGGTGGCGATGATCGTCAGTGAGCCGCCGCCATGTTCGGGTGCGACCGAGCGGGCCGAGCCGAAGAATGCCTTTGGTTTCGCCATTGCGGTTGCGTCGAGGCCGCCGCTCAGAGTGCGACCGGTGCCGCGCTCAACCGTGTTGAAAGCGCGGGCCATACGGGTGATCGAATCGAGCACGATCACGACGTCCTTGCCCAGCTCGACCAGACGACGCGCACGCTCGAGCACCATTTCGGTGACGTCGGTGTGACGCGCGGCCGGCATGTCGAAGCTCGATGCGACGACCTCACCGTATCCCCACGTTATCATCTCACTCACTTCTTCGGGGCGCTCGTCAACGAGCAGAACGAGAAGCGCAGCTTCGGGATGATTGACTGCAACACCTTCGACGATTGCCTGGAGGAGCATCGTCTTTCCAGCGCGTGCCGGAGCGACGATGAGTGCGCGCTGGCCATATCCGATTGGAGCGATGAGATCGATTGCGCGTCTTGTCAGCTCGGGTCCACCCTTGGCCGGTCGTCCGGTTTCGAGCTTGAGCTTTCGCTCGGGATACGATGCTATGAGCGATCCGAAATCCGGCCGGCGAAGCGCTTCTTCAGGCGGGCTGCCATTGATCTGAGTGACTTCAGCGACAACGATGCGGCCGCGTTGATCACGACCTGTTGTCGCAAAGACCTGGTCACCGCGGCGAAGGTTGTACTGTTTTGCGATGTTGGGTGGAACGTACGCATCAGACGGGTCGGAGAGGTAGCTGTTCGCGGCGCGGCGGATAAAACCTCCATCGCGCGATGCTTCGTACCACCCAGTCGCTTCGCCGTCTGGAACGATTGGCGCCGTCGGCTGGCGGGGAGCTTGCTCGGCTCGCTGCGGGCGATTGTTGTTGCGTCCGCGTCCGCGCTGGTTGCGATTGTTGCGGCGTCCGTCACGGCGGTTGTCACCGCGGTCGTTGCGGTTTTGTCCCTGCTGGTTGCCGCCGTACTGATTTCTCGGCTGCTGGTTGTTGTTGTTGTTGCCGGTGTTGTTGCCGGTGTTGTTGTTGTACTGCTGAGGTGAGATCATCTCGCCCGAGTCAGACGGGGGCGGGGTGTCGTCGGATGATTGAGTCATTGACGGAGGAGAATTCGATCCGTCGT
>JBDTNA010000166.1:0-7089 GCA_039933985.1 Gemmatimonadales bacterium
TCTACAAGGACTCGATATCGCGGACGGCGCTCCTCAAAATTGGCGATGAAGCGGTTGCTTCGCTGCAGTCTTCGGCTCAGTTCGGAATGAACGAGCTGCTGCTGTGTGATGAAGTCGATCGCATCATCCGCAAGCGAATCCGCATCCCCGCGTACGCAACGTGGAGAAAGAAGGAGCTGAAGCGCCTCAAGGAGCAGGAGGAATTCCGCCGACCGGAACACTGGGGAGTTCGCCCAGACAGCGCGCTCGCACGCGAAGTGCATCTGCCCGCCGAATCGCGCGTGTTAGTCGCCGGACCGACCGCCGCGAATGCCGCACTCTATCTCGCAGCGCACGGTTGCTCGGTTACCACGATCGATCCGGCCAATGCGGCTGCCGAAGTTTCGTCGAAGCAGGACGAAGTCGCGCTTCTCTCCGGCCACATCGACACGCTTCCAGGCGGGCTGATGGAGTGGTCGCCTGACCAGCCCCTCAACGCGGTTGTCTGCACGCCGGCCGCTTTCGCCGGTTTGACGGCGGCCGAGCGGTTGAAGGTGATCGAGGTTCTGAAGAGCGCGACGCGGGATGGAGGTGTCCACCTGGTGGACACGATCATTGCGAGCCACGCGGAGCCGTCACTTTCTGAGCTTCGCCGGAGCTACAAAGGTTGGACGATCACGGTGCATGATGACGGCGTGTCGTCCAGAAGCTTCCTGGCTCGCAAGGCCGCAGTCGCCTAGGAGCGTGTCAAAATAACACGAGTGTCCACATTTGTGTGTCGGAACGATACACAATTTGAAAGCGCGCCCATCGGTCACCGTTCGTAACTCTCACCAAACAAACGACTTAGCAGAAGTGCCACGACTGGCACCATGGGTGCCTTAAGGCGGCACGTCCGGGGAGTTACCCGGACTCGTAAAAGTGAGAACATTATGAAGAAAATCCGTGAAGTAGTGGAGAATGACGAGCCGCTCGGACTCATCATCTCCAGAGGGGATCGCGCCGAGCAGCGTCCGGTAGTTTCGGCTTACATCTGGGGACCCGCCCCGGAGCCGATCACAGACTGCACGACCAAGGTGGCCTAGAGCGAAGACTTCTTAGTCTGAATCAAGAGCGGGGGGCTAAATGCCCGCCGCTTTTTTTGTTTGGACTGCGGATTTCGGACTGAAGCTGCAGCACGCTCCCTTCTATATAGTAGAGGCAGCACAAAACTCCTCACGAAACGGTACAGGCCTTGCCCCCTCGCGCCTCCGTGGAAGAGTCATTCGCCGACTGGGAGGGCGAACGACAGACCCTGATGGGAAGCAAGATTTCCGATCTGGGACTGTCCATCACTGGCACCCGGGTCGAGAGAATGGTGAGTCAGCTCTACCAGGAGCTCGACGCCAGGGGCCTCAGGTTCCACCCTCCCGTTTACCTTAGCGATCAATGGGGATGCCCCGACGGCACCCCCCTAATCGGCGTTCCCTTTTACCTGGCCGACCCTCGCCTCGAAAAGATCGAGGATGACTTCGCCGAAGGGATCGAATCCGACCAGGAATCGATGCGATTCATGAGGCACGAAGCCGGTCACGCGTTCAACTACGCCTATCGGCTCTACGATCGTCCTGATTGGCGCCAGGCATTTGGTCCGTACTCGCGTCCATATCGCGAGCGATACAAAGCCGACCCCTTCTCCCACGAATACGTCCGCCACATACTCGGCTGGTACGCACAGAAACATCCCGATGAAGATTTTGCAGAAACGTTCGCGGTTTGGCTCACACCCGATCTCGACTGGCGGAAGGCCTACGAAGGCTGGCCCGCGCTTGCAAAGCTCGAGTATGTTGACCGCGTGATGGCGGAGGTCGCGGACAACACACCGGAATCGCCAACGCCAACCGAAGATGACCTCCCCGTGAACTCGATGAACTATTCACTCGAGCAGCACTATCGCGATTCGTCCAGGGCAATCCCAATCCGCGACTCCGGCATTTTCGACGGAGATCTGAAGAACATCTTCGGATCCGCCGCAGAAGTTCCGAACGGAGAATCAGCCGCGCAGTTTCTCGCGGCGCACCGGCGCGAGATCGTCGGGCGAATCTCCTACTGGACCGGCGAAAGCGCGTCAGGTGTACGCCAGTTTCTCGATTTTCTCCGAACGCGAGTTGCCGCACTCGATCTGCGAGTGCGCGGACTCGAGGCATCGACACTCATCGAGCTGACTGCGTTTGGGACAGCTGTGATGATGAACTACCGATACGCTGGAACAATCAACCGACGAAAAAAGGCAACCTGATGAACATTGCACTATTGCATACGCAGGACGCACTCGAGCCGCCGGTCGATCCGGTTCTCGGGCAGCTCGAAAAAGCGCTCAAGGTAGAAGGACACGACGTTCGAAAACTCGCTGTAGGCGACCAGGTCGAGCCGCTGGTGACGTCGTTGACAAAGAATCGACCCGACCTCGTCTTCAATCTTTGTGAATCCTTCGCTGGCCGAAGCGCGCTCGAGTCGAATGTCGCAGCGCTGCTCAATCTTCTTGGATTGCGCTACACCGGTTCGAGTCCTGCTGGACTCATCATGGCGGGTGACAAAACCCTCACCAAGAAAGTGTTGAGCTTTCACTCGATCCTGACGGCGCGTTTCGCTACAGTCTTTCGTGGATCAGTCGATTGGGCCGGTGACATCAACTTTCCGTTGATTCTCAAGCCGCCCCAGGAAGACGCGTCGCTCGGCATCACGCAGAAGTCGATCGTGAACGACGTGCAGGAGCTGCTCCAGAAGATGAGCTCCCTTCAACAGGAATATCAGAGTCCCGTTCTCGCCGAGGAGTTTATCGACGGACGCGAATTCTATGTCGGCGTGCTGGGCAACAGCGAAGTAAAGGCGCTTCCGATCATGGAGCTCGATTTTTCGGGCTTTCCGGCCGACCGCCCGAAGATCGCGAGCTGGGAAGCGAAGTGGGGCGACGACGGAGATGAGAAAGGGGCCGAGTTCGAGGGAACGAAGTCGGTGTTTCCGACCGATGTCAGCGAAGAGCTCACGGAGAAAATGCAGAAAGTAGCGATCGATTCATTCCACGCGCTGCGCCTGCGCGACTATGCGCGCGTAGATCTTCGTGTGACGAGCAAGGAAGAGATCTACGTGATCGAGGTAAATCCGAACTGCTACCTCGAGAAGAACGCGGAGTTCGCGACTGCCGCGCTGAAGGACGGACTCGAGTATCCCGCGCTGGTGAACCGGATTCTCGAGCTTGCGAACGCGCGGTATTCGAGATGACGGGCGACAAAAAAGCCGGCTCACGGGCCGGCTTTCTTGCAAATCAGTCAGCCAGCATTCGCTGGCGGGCTGCTACTAGCGGCGCTTCTTCGCGGCCTTTCTCTTCGCGCCGCCCTTCTTGGCGCCTTTCTTCGCAGCCTTGCGGCCACCCTTCTTTGCTGCCTTGCGTCCTTTCTTTGCTGCCATTTGAATCTCCGTGATGGAGTTTGAACTCTCGCCGATCCCCCGGTGGAACCGACGGTCCTGCTGAGCGTCCATACCGGCACGCACGGTTACGAATCATGATGCATCAATGCATTCGTAACTACGCGCGAATATAGAGGCTTCAGAAAATGTGCGCAATGAGTTTTTTTTCTCTTTGTGACATCGGCTCGTCCGTCACGCTCATCGCATCACATCGCTCGCAACATGTTCAATCGATACCTTCGACACAATCTGAATCGTCGCGCACTTCCAAACTACGAGGAGAAATGTCAGCTTACTTGCGCGCTGAATCTCGCTCTCTCGTGAGAGAAAGCGATCACAACATTCCGAGAAACGGTTTCAATTGAAAGCTCTCGTAAAAGAGTCAGCGGGTCCGGGTTTCGCGCTGCGCGACGTTCCCGAGCCTCGCATCAGAGATGATGAAGTTCTGATTCGCGTTCGCCGCGCGGGCGTCTGCGGAACCGACGTGCACATATACGACTGGGACGATTGGGCGAAGGGACGATGCAGGCCACCGTTCGTCGTCGGACACGAATTCGCGGGAGATGTAGTCGATGTTGGGCGACTCGTCACCGACGTGCAGGAGGGAGATCGCGTTACCGCCGAGGGTCACATCGTCGATGGACGCTGCCTTCTGTGCAGAACGGGCAATGCGCACGTCTGCCCGTACACGAAGATCATCGGCGTCGATCGCGACGGATGCTTCGCCGAGTACATATCGATGCCGGCGACGAACGTGTGGCATCTCGATGACGCGATCAGCTACGACGTGGGCGGAATTCACGACCCGATGGGCAATGCGTTCCATACGGTCCTCACGGCGGAGATTCCGGGCGCAACGGTACTGATTACTGGATGCGGTCCGATCGGAATCTTTGCGGTCGGCATCTGCCGCGCCGCGGGTGCATCGAGAATCATCGCCTCGGATATCAATCCCAAGCGCCTCGAGCTCGCGAAGACGATGGGAGCGCACGATGTGGTCACGCCCGAGCAAGCCGACGCCGTGGTGAAGAGCAGGACTGCTGAGCTTGGTGTCGACGTCGTGCTGGAGATGTCCGGCGTTCCCGCAGCGATACATCAGGCGCTCGCGCTGGTGAGAGTCGGCGGCCGCGTTCAGCTACTCGGGATTCCGTCGAAGCCGATCGAGCTCGATTTGCCGAAGGAAGTGATCTTCAAGGGCATCACGATCTACGGAGTTGTCGGACGTCGCATGTACGACACCTGGCATCAGATGACGCGATTTCTGCGCGCGGGCGAGTTCGATCCGACACCGGTCATCACGCATCGGTTTCCAATGTCGGAGTTCGACGCGGCGATTCAGGCAATCAAGTCGGGCGATGCTGGCAAAGTCATCTTCGAAGTCGCATAGAGGACAAATGTTGACATTGAACACGAAGTTCGACGACGAGCTCAAGGCCGCAATCGAGAAACTGAAAGCCGACGGCGTGTACAAGCGGCTCAATTATCTCGACTCGCCCCAGGGCCCACGCGTCCAGATGGAAGGACGCGGCGATGTGCTGATCCTTTCGTCGAACAACTACCTCGGCCTTTGCGCCGAGCCGTCGCTCGTTGCCGCCGGACATGAAGCACTGGACCGATTCGGTGCCGGTACTGCAAGCGTGCGCTTCATTTGCGGCACGTTCACGATCCACCGCGAGCTCGAGACCGCGATCGCGAGGCTCATCGGTACCGAAGCGTCCCTTTCATACGTTTCAGCGTGGAACGCGAACGAAGGCTTCACCGCAACGATTGTCGAGCAGGGTGATTTCGTCGTCTCCGACGCGCTCAATCACGCATCGATCATTGACTCGCTCAGACTGGCGAAGTCGATCACGAAATGCACGACGGGTGTTTATGCGCATTCGGACATGGCCGATCTGGATGCAAAGCTCGCGGAAGCGAAAGACTCGAAGCGACGCATTGTCTGGACTGACGGCGTGTTCTCCATGGAGGGAAGCATTGCGAGGCTTCCCGACATCCTGGAGATCGCGCGCAAGCATGACGCGATCGTCGTGATGGATGATTCGCATGCGACTGGTGTGCTTGGAGAGAACGGTCGCGGAACGGCAGAGCATTTTGGAGTGATCGGTGAGGTCGACGTCATAACGTCTACGCTGGGTAAGGCGCTCGGCGGCGCAGCGGGCGGATTCGTTGCGGGTCCAGCGTCGCTCTGCGACATGCTGACGCAGCGGTCGCGACCACAACTGTTTTCGAATGCACTGCCACCGACCGTTGCGGCGAGCTCGCTGGCGGCAATCGAGTTTCTCGAAGCCCATCCCGATCGTGTAAAGACGCTGCGCGACAACGCCAACTATTTCCGTGAGCAGATCACGGAGGCCGGGTTCAAGCCGCTGCCCGGGGAAACCCCGATTGTGCCCATTATCGTGGGGGAAACGGCGACCGCAATCAAAATGAGTGACATGTTGTTGGAGGAAGGCGTCTTTGTTACGGGATTCGGGTTTCCGGTGGTCCCGCACGGCCAGGCGCGCGTTCGCTGCCAGCTGAGTGCGGCCCATACACGCGACGATATCGACGAGGCGATTGCCGCCTTCGAGAGCGTCGGAGTGAAGCTCGGAATTATTTAAGAATCGTGTGACTCTCCCCGGTCGCACCAACGGCCGGTGGAGCTCGACGCCCCGCCGGCAGGGGCATCGTTAGAATGCGAAAGACGACGTGGTTCATTGCCGGGCTGCTCTCAGCGGCGGTCATTCCTGCAGTCGCATCTGCACAGCGGACGCGCGAGTTCGAAGATTCGTGGTTCTGGGGCGCGAAGGCAGGTGTCGCGACATTCTCTCCTACTTTCGGCAAGAGCGAAACGGCTGCGACCTATGGTGCGGAGTGGCTGATTACGCGCACGCACGGCGCGCTGTACGTGTCGGTTGACGAGACAAACATGTCGTCTCTCTCCGCCGTTTTTGATCCAAGCGCAGACGGTGGATACCGTTCCGTTCAAGTGGACAAGCTGCGTCGCGTTGGATTTGCTGCGCTGGCGTTCCCGAAGCGCTTCGGACGTTTTCGTCCCTATGCAGGTCTCGGGCTCACGGTGAATGTGGTCGGTAGCGCGGATCCGCTCGTTTCCGCAAATGATGGAGAGCTGGATGAGGTGGTGTTCGATCGAATCGATGAGCGTAAGAGCCAGGCCGCATTCCTTGGAATGGCCGGAGTTCAGGCGCAGTACCATCGCGCAGCATTCTTCGTCCAGGCGTCGGTTGCGCCGGCGAGCTCGAGATTCCTGCTGAGCGATTCGTCACTCGGATGGTTCGAGGCTGGCGTGCGGTACAACTTCAGTGGAGCGAGAGAAGGGATTCGGTAGAGCGCTGATCAAGGCCGAACTACAACCACCTGACACGGAGACACGGAGACACGGAGGTTGCACGGAGTTTCAATGAAAGAGCCTGGACGCAACGCTGACGCGTATCGAATCCAGGCTCTTTTTATTTTTTGGTTCAACCAATCGCCGGTAAGGTTTTGTAGTTCGCAGTTTAAACCAAAAAGAAGAAGCCAGAGAATTGATCTGACTCGGTTTACGCGAAATGCCTTTCCTCGGTATCCGTATCAATCCGTATTGTCCGTACGATCCGAATAAACGCTGTTTACCGACTTCTCGACCCCGAGACCCATTTATTCCCACGGATGAAGTATCGA
>JBDTNA010000167.1:0-7041 GCA_039933985.1 Gemmatimonadales bacterium
CCCTTCTGCATCGTGATTCGCCGCTCGTGTCCCGCGCACGACTCATTCTCGACCGCGACCAGGCTCAAGTCTCACGTCACAGCCGGCAATTGCTCGTCATCGGATTTGTAGCAGCTGCTGCGCTCCTTACCGCCTTGCCAGTACCGACAACCGTCGGCGCGGGACCAATGCCCGGGGCGCGTGCCTCCGCCGGATCAGGCCAGCGAATCATCGAAGAAGAGAAGGACGTCACCATCGTCAAGAACGACCGGCAACCCTGACGCCTCCGGCTGAGTCCAACAACTGTTGGAGATAACTCAACTAAACCGGAGTGGTTCAATGCGGCTCTCATTGGTGATGGCTTTTCCATCCATCCTTTTTTCGGTCACCTCATCTGCGCAGGACGTTTCCGCGCGGGCGGATTCAGTCATGCGTACGGCCGAGGCAAAGGGATTCAGCGGTGTCGTTCGTCTCGCTCGCAACGGAAGCGTCGTCCTCGAGCGCGGCTATGGCCTCGCCAATCGTGCTGAGCGAATTCCGTTCACGCCTTCGACCGTAGTTCAGATCGGATCGAATACGAAAGACTTCACAGCGGTTGCGATTCTTCAGCTTCAGGATCGCGGGGCGCTGAATGTCCAGGACAGGCTGAGCAAGTTTTTTCCTTCGGCGCCGGCGGACAAGAAGGACATCACTCTCTGGCAGCTGATGACACACAAAGCCGGCTTTCCGCTCGGCCTCGGCGGCGACTTCGAGCCAATGACTCGCCAGCTGCTCATCGATCGCACAATGCAGTTCAAGCTGCTGTTCGAGCCGGGCACGAAGGAGAGCTACTCGAACACCGGCTTTGCATTGCTTGCGGCTGTCATCGAGCAGACGAGCGGCAAATCGTATGATGAGTACGTCCGCGACAACATCCTCGTTCCGCTCGGTCTCACTCACACGGGGTTTCATCTCCCGCGATTTGCCGATCGTGATCTCGCGCACGGCTATCGCGTCGGCGGCGCGGACGCCGGCACAATGATGTCCAGGCCGCACGCGGCCGATGGGCCATTCTGGAATCTTCGCGGCAATGGAGGAATGCTTTCGACCGCTGCCGATATGCAGGCGTTCTACACAGCTCTTTTCGAAACCGACAAGCTTCTGAAGCCGGCGACGCGGAACCTGCGATTCAATCCGTCGGACCCTCAGGGTCTGGCTGGATCTGATCTGGTGAACTTCTTCCTTTACGAGCGCGATCCTCGCAGCGGTGTGGAGATGATTATCGCGTCGACGAATGCCGAGATGAAAGCGCCTGCGGTTCGACGTGATCTGGCGCGCGTTATGGGACTTCCATCGATGGACGGCGGTGGCGGTGGAGGCGGATCAGTTGCGCGCGCAACAGGGAAGCCCGCGTCTCCTGCGGCCGCCGCGATAATCACCGAATTCGTCGGTCTGATCAATAAGGGAGACATCGCGGCTTTGCAGCAGTTCATCACAGATCACTTCGATCTTGCAAACGGTCCGCCCGCCGACCAGCGCGCGCAGCGCCTTTCGGGAATTCACAGTGACCTGGGTGAGCTGAAGATTCTGCGAATGACGGTCGTCGATGATGGATCGACGCAGGTGCTCGTCAAGACCGAACGGGAAGGCGAAGCCGTCATCACCCTCGATATGGACCAGACGGCGCCCTATCGAATCAAACGGCTCGGGCTACAAGTCGGAGGGTAAGTTTCGGCGGCTGGTAACGGATTTGTCAGGGTCTTGCCAGGGGCGAAACTCGGCTCGGCTTGTCGCTGTCATACTATAGATGCACTATCAGTCCGTGTTGTTCTCCTCCACCCCACCGCGACAACGGCATGGCTGAGCTTCGCGAGCAGCTTCAGTCCCGGTTGAGCGGATCGTACACCCTCGGACGCGAGTTGTCCGGGGGTGGAATGTCTCGCGTGTTCGTCGCCGAAGATTCTTCGCTTGGACGAACCGTAGTCATCAAGGTTCTCGCGCCCGAGCTGGCCGCCGGTCTCAACGCGGAGCGATTCAGGCGTGAGATACTTCTTGCTGCACAGCTCCAGCACCCGCACATCGTCCCCGTTCTCGCCGCTGGAGTCGCCGACGACCTCCCGTATTTCGTGATGCCGTTCGTCGTCGGCGAGTCACTGCGCAACCGGTTGCTTCCCGAAGCTGGCCTGCCTCTCGTCGAGACCGTTTCGGTGCTTCGCGACGTTGCGAAAGCGCTTGCATTCGCACACGCGCAGGGAGTCGTGCATCGCGACATCAAGCCCGACAATGTGCTGCTCGCCGGCGGCTCTGCCGTAGTCACCGACTTCGGCATCGCAAAGGCGATCAGCTCGGCAGCAGTCGCTGCTCCCGGTGGAACGCTGACGCAGGTCGGAACTTCGCTCGGTACTCCCGCATACATGTCGCCGGAACAGGCCGCGGGAGATCCGGACGCAGACTCACGATCCGATTTCTATTCGTTCGGCGTGATGGCGTACGAGATGATCTGTGGTCGCACTCCTTTTCACGACCGTGCGACGCACTCTCTGATCATGGCGCACATCGCCGAGCTGCCCGAGCCGATCGAGCGCCTCGTTCCGGCGGTGCCGCCGCAGCTCGCGCATCTGGTGATGCGATGCCTTTCGAAAAACCCAGCGGACAGGCCCGCGTCCGCGAAGGAAATACTCGAAGATCTCGACGACATCGATCTATCGGGGCAGCGAATTCGAGCGGGAGTGCCGCCGTCCGGTGCCGGACTCATCACCGCACCGATAGATCCGCGCGTCGATACGGGACCGAATGCATATGCGGACGGTACGGTGCTGATCGACAGCCCGTTTATAAAACCGCGGCGATCGAAAGGCTTCATGATTGCCGTTATCGCCGGGGTTGCTGCAATCGTTCTCGCACTTGGCGCAGCCTTCGGCAAGAAACTCTTTGACACGAGCGGGACCTCTGCGCTCGACGATCGATCGTTGGCCGTCGTTCCATTCAGAGTAGCATCAGCAGATCCGTCTCATCACTATCTGCGCGAAGGAATGCTGGACCTGATCGCCGCCAAGCTCTCGGGTGAAGAGCTGCGCGCGATCGAGCCACGCACGCTCCTCGACGCATGGCGACAGGCCGGCGGCAGCGAGAATACAGACCTCTCGCGCGACGCGACTCTCCGCCTCGCAAGACAGCTGAAAGCCGGACGCGCACTGCTCGGCGATGTTGTCGGCGCGCCCAATAGACTTGTCCTCACCGTCTCGCTGCTCGATGTAGCGAAAGGCAATCAGCTCGCGCGCGTGACTGTCGAAGGTCCGCCGGACAGCCTCGCTTCGCTGGTCAATCAGCTCGCTACTCAGCTGCTGACGCAAACGTCAGGTGAAGCAGCCGCGCGCATGACGAATCTCACCAGCACTTCGTTTCCCGCGCTTCGCGCTTTTCTTGACGGGCAGTCGCGGCTAAGGCGCGGCGACGCCTTTCACGCAGCGCAGGACTTCGAGCACGCGCTGAAGGAAGACTCGACATTCGCGCTGGCCGGGCTCGGACTTCGTCTTGCGACGAGCTGGTACGGCGATCCGGTTCTGGGAAATCGCGGTCTTGTAGTCGCTTGGCGAGAAAGGGCGAGACTCAGTCCTCGCGATCAAGCCTTGCTGCTCGCTCTGGCTGGCCCGCGCTTTCCGCAGCTATCATCGAATACGGAAGTATTCAGGGCACGCGAGCAATACCTGTCGATGGTGCCGGACAACGCAGAAGCTCGATACCTCGTCGCCGACCAGATATTCCACTATGGCTCGGCCATGGGGATCAGAGATTGGGAAGATCAGGCACTCGCTGGATTCAAGCAGGCGATGGAGCTGGACTCGACGTATCTGCCGGGTTACACGCACGCGATGCCGTTTGCCGCTTCAATGGGAGACACCGCGTTTCTTGCGAAAGCACTTCGTCTGCGGCTTGCGGCTGATACGTCCTCGTTCTGGAAGAAACAGCACGACTGGTACATGGCGCTTCGTGCCGGAGATACCGCACAGGCGAAGCAGATATTCGCGAACCTGGGCACCAATCCGGAGCCGCTGCTCAACTCCATTGTCCGGCACATGCTGTTCGATGGTACCGGAGCAGCCGACGCGAAGCTGGCCGTTGACCGTTTTGTGAGTCTCGCACCGACCGAGGCCAATCGACGACAGCGTTCGAGATACGCGCATGATGTGATGCTTGACCTGGGCAGGCCGGATGACGCGCTGCAGTATGTCCTCGCATCACGCGATAGTGTCCGGGATCTCAATGTGGTCATCGTCACTCTTCGCGATGCTTCGCTCGGATTGATAAATGAAGCGGCGGGGTCCGAAGCGGCGAGGATGCTTGCTCCAAACGAAGCGGCACCCGAGCCTGCCGATACGGCTGCGCGAGGTGTGCAAAGGGCGGTGGTGAGAGTGATGGAGCCGTGGCGTATCGCTCATGGCGATACAACGCAGAGTCGACGCTCTCTTCAGAAACTTCGGTCTCTCACACGGACCGTTGCGGCGAACGACGTAATTCCGGCGCAACTTGAAATTGCCTTCATCGAGATGCTGCTTGCCCAGGCGGAAAAGTCGCCGTCATTGCGTGAGCGCGCATCGCGAGTCGACTCGCTCATGCTGATGCAGGACATATCGGCCGCGTCAACTACCCGATATGCGCAGCAGACAATCGTGACTGCGCGCACGTGGGAGAAATTGCGGGTCAACGAACGAGCCCTGTCGGCGATCAGCAGATATGCGGTGTGGTCGAACGAAAACGCGCCGTTTTTTGGTCTCCAGCTGAGAGAGCAGGGACGTATGGCGGCACTCGCGGGTGACAGGAACCGCGCCGTGCGAGCCTACCGACACTACCTCGCCATGCATCAGGTAGCCGAGCCGTCGATGAAGCCGCAGGTGGATTCGGTGAAACGAGAGCTGGCGAGAGTCGAAGCTCGACGATAGCAAACCGCCGCCGCATTCTTGCGATGCGGCGGCGGGAACGGGCTAGTTGATGTCGGGATCTGTACCGGGTCCGGGCAGCTTTGGCTCTGGTGCAGTTTCCCCTCTTGCCGCCGTCGTTGTCACGGGCGGTGGCGGAGGCGGCGGGGGAGGGAAGCCCTCTCCACCACCTTTCCCTGATTTCTTTCCGCGCGATCCGCCGCGCAGAGTCGATCGCTTCGCGGCTGATTTCTTTCTTGCAGGAGCGCGCTTCGCCGCTGTTTTTTTTCGTGCTGGTGCACGACGAGCTGCGGATTTCTTTCTTGCGCCGCCTCGTTTGGCAGACGATTTCTTTCTTGCGCTCTTTTTTCTGCCGGATGATTTGCGCGTTGCCTTTCTCGGGGACTTGCGGCCAGTCGATTTACGACGGCTGCTCTTTTTCGCGGATGACTTTCTGCGCGACGATTTCTTCGCGGTCTTTCTTCTGCCCGCCTTACGTGCCGCCATGGGAGCTCTCCTCTGATGAAAAAATCACTTCCCTGCGACTACATGCTCGCCGCGGAGTGCAGCGAGTCTGTTCCTGAAACCGGCGGCCATTCCATCATCCGAGAGTGCCATTGCCGCACGGGCGCGAAGCTCGAGGCTGGCGGGCACATACAATAGATAGACGGAAGGCCATGCCGCATCGAAAACATTGGCGACATCCAGCGCTTTTCGATAGTCTTTTTTCGCAGCGAGAAGCCGTGCCAGCGTGAGTCGCTCGATGCCGCGTGGCGCGACCAGGTCCCAGACGATATCGCCGCTTGGCACCGGCTCCCCCATGATCGACTCGAGCATAGTCAGGGCCCGTGCGGAATCACCGCGAGCGAGCGCGGCAAACGCTGCTGCCGACCGGGCCATGCGTCCATCCGCGGGAAGCTTGCTCTTGAGCGAACGAGCGGCGATGTCTTTCGAGACTGCCTCGGCAACGGCTGCCCGGCCGGTGAGCGCTTCCCAGACGGCGAGTTGATACAGTCGCCCGATGAAGGGGCACTTTATATAGTTTGGACCGTAGGTGACCTCATCCTTCCGCGCAATATCCTTTGCGGTTTGCTGCATCTCCGGATAAAGCGGTCCGGACATCAGATACAGTGAAGCGCCGCCCCAACCGTGCGCGATCGCCGTGTCGATCTGGGCCTTCGCGTCGTCCGCATGATTCTGCGCGAGGTACGTCGTTGTCAGCCCGACGATCGCAATCCAGCGGCGGCCGGCGTTCGCCGGAATTGTATCGGTAGCCATCACCGCTTCGAATCCTCTCGTCGAACAGCCGAGCCTGGCGCCTCCTCCTTTGAAAGCATTCGAGGAGCTCAGAACAGCGAGAGGGAAATCCTTCGCCATCTGTCCCCAGTTCACACCGGCGGTGCCGGCTCGCACGCAGTCGTACATCATCGTCACCTGTCGCGCGAGAACTGTGTCGGGACCTGCATCCAAAAAATCGCGAACAAGAGGCATTGCCTCGATTGCTTTTCCTTCGCGAAGCCGGATCTCGATCGGATGAAGAAGAACCAGCTTTGCCGATGGGTCGAGGCGGTATGCTTCGTCGAATGCGTTGCGGGCGAGCGAGTCGAGATTGCCGCCGATTGGAAGCAGGTGCGTGTAGACTTCGCCGAGCTGCATCCATGCAACCGATAGGTCGGGATCGATTGCGATCGCACGCCTGAGCTCCGCCGCCGCAGAATCGGCCGAGCCGGTGAGATAGGCTTCATACCCGCGAGCGAAATGCGTGTAGCGCGGAGTCATCTTTTGACGAAGCG
This sequence comes from Gemmatimonadales bacterium, assembly GCA_039933985.1. Taxonomy (GTDB): domain Bacteria; phylum Gemmatimonadota; class Gemmatimonadetes; order Gemmatimonadales; family Gemmatimonadaceae; genus UBA4720. The sequence continues at coordinate 6,668 of JBDTNA010000167.1, forward strand.
CAGTCTGAATGAACGACTCGGCTTCGCTCTCTCGATGATTCCATGTTGCCGCCTGCGCTCCGCGAATCGCGGCGAGAGCGAAGGTGGAATCTTCCTTTATTGCGTCGCGATAATGGTCGAGTGCCTGGTTGAGTCTCGCGCGTCTGAATGCGCCTTCGCCGAGAAGGAAGCTGGCGACTGCAGCGGGATTGCGGTCGTTCCATTCAGCGAGGATGTCGGCACGCTGAGCGCTCGCGGCGAAGTGCGCTCAAAACTTTGCCCGGGTGGAGCTCACGGTGTGGGACGGCTCCGAGTGTCAACGCGTGCGTCTTGTTGCAGGCTCCGAGCCGACCTGCGAGATCGGGCGCGAGCCGCCCTGGCGCGAGCCGCGCACG
>JBDTNA010000168.1:0-7011 GCA_039933985.1 Gemmatimonadales bacterium
ACTTCGCGATCATCACGTCGGATGGATTGAAGGCGATCTACGACGGATTCTTTGGCGTGTTCTTCGTGATCATGATCGCGCTATCGGCTGTCGGCCTGATGGTCGGTGGTGTCGGCGTAGTGGCGATCATGATGATCAGCGTGACCGAGCGCACACGAGAGATCGGTGTCCGCAAAGCGCTTGGCGCCACACGGAAGACTATTCTCTGGCAGTTTCTGGTGGAGGCCGCTACGTTGACCTGCGTCGGCGCGTCCATCGGTCTCGCTTTTGGATCGCTGGTCGCCTTTCTTGTCAACAAGTTCACGCCGGTTCCGGCGTCTACGCCGCCCATGGCCATTGTGGCGGCACTTGGAGTGAGCGCTGTCACAGGCATCGTCTTCGGAATGCTGCCCGCGGCGCGTGCGTCCCGCCTCGACCCGGTGGAAGCACTGCGCTACGAGTGAACGATTGGCGTCCGCGATATGAGATTCGCGGACGTCATCTTCACCGCTCTCCAGCAGCTCCGCGAGAACAAGCTCCGGTCATTCTTCACCCTCCTCGGGATAATCGTGTCCGTGACGTTTCTCGTCGCGGTCGTCGCGATCATCCAAGGGATGAATTCGTATGTAAGCGACAATCTGGCCGGAGCGATCGTCGGCACGAATGCGTTTCAGGTGCGTCGATCTCCGATTCAGATCGGCCTGTTCGATGATGAGCAATTCCGCCGCATTGCGAAGCGGCCGCGCATCACCGAAGCCGACGCCCACGCGGTAATCGCCGCAATTCCGAATGCTGTCGCGATAAGTCTCCAGTCGGGATGGCCGTCTCCCGTGGTGGATGTTTATTGGAGCACGAGAACGCTTGGCGAAGTAGCGATATTCGGCGTGACCGCTCCGTACCAGGTTGTACAGGACTACAAGTTCTCGGCGGGACGCCCACTGACCGATCTCGATGTGTCCCAGCGACGCCCGGTTGCCGTCATCGGCGCCGATGTCGCAGAGAAACTCTACGAGAATGTCGATCCAATCGGAAAGCCGATCCGCGTGCTCAGCGCGACCTATGACGTCGTCGGAGTAGTCGAGAAAAAAGGCCGCATGCTCGGACAGTCGTTCGACGGATTCGTGTTGCTTCCGTTGTCGACTTTCGAATCGTTGTTCGGCCGCCGCAAGACGCAGACTGTCTCGGTAAAGATGTCAACCGCGGAAGAAGTGGCCGAGGGAATGGCGCTGGCTGATGGAGCGATGCGGACCGCGCATCGACTTCGACCGAACGAGGACAGCGACTATTCGGTCGAGACAGCTGATGCGCTCATCGAGTTCTGGAAGAATCTCACGCGGATTCTTTTCTCGGTGATTCCGGCGATTGTCGGAATCGGAATCGTCGTGGGTGGAATCGTGATCATGAACATCATGCTGATGTCGGTCACCGAGCGAACGCGCGAGATCGGCGTGCGAAAAGCCCTGGGTGCCAAGTCGAGCGACATTCGGCGGCAGTTTCTGGTAGAGGCGATAGTGCTCGCATCGGTCGGGGGATTGATCGGAGTGGCTACCGGCTGGGGAATGGCCGGACTGATTTCCGCGGCGTCTCCGCTGCCGGCAAAGGTCACTGCGTGGTCGGTCGCGCTCGCGTTGTCGCTCGGCGCCGGAGTCGGCGTTCTGTTCGGAGTGTATCCGGCGTCGCGTGCGGCGCAGCTCGATCCAATAGCCGCGCTGAGGCAGGAATAGATGCTGGCCGAGCAGATTCGAAACAATGTCGTTCTCGCTATCGACACGCTTCGCGCAAACAAGCTTCGCTCGGGGCTGACGATCCTTGGCGTCGTGATGGGCGTGTCGACGGTGATGGCGATGGCCGCGATCGTACAGGGCATCAAGCAGCAGATCGTGAGCACGATCGAGATTGCGGGACCGACGACGTTCTACGTGTTGAAGGCTTTCTCACAGACGCCGGTCAATCCGGACAATCCGCCAAAATGGATTCGCGTTCGCCCGGATCTTACTGACGCGGAAGCGCGCCGGATCAGAATGTTACCGGAGATTGGATACTCATCGATATGGGGCCAGGCGCAGGCGCGGCTGGAGTACAAAGGGAATCGAACCCAGCCGCTGATCGTGTTTGGAGCCGACGATGGATTTCCGGAGATCTACGGCGGCGATCTGGTTTCGGGACGGTGGTTCACGCAGGACGAGATGAAGACGGGCAAGCCAGTCGCGGTGCTCGAGGAAGACGTGGCAAGAAAGATTTTCGGCGGCGAGAGTGTGATCGACAAGCAGGTGCACATAGGTGGCAGGCCGGCTCAGGTCGTCGGGTTGTATCAGAAGGCGAGCAACATCTTCGAACCCCCTGGTCAGGCGACCGCCGCCATTGTGCCGTATCTGATGCTCGACCAGCAGTTCACACTCGACAAGACGAATGCGGTCTACATAGCGGTGAAGCCGAAGAAGGGTGTCACGACCGCGGACGCACAGGAGGCGGCCACGGTGGCACTGCGTGAACAGCGCCGTTTGCGGCCCGCCGAAAAGAATACCTTCGACTTTATCACGCAGGATCAGATTCTGGACACGTTCAACAAGATCACGGGCGTTTTCTTTCTCGTGATGATCGTGTTGTCGAGTGTTGGTCTGATGGTCGGTGGCATTGGCGTCATGGCGATCATGATGGTGTCGGTGTCGAATCGCACGCGTGAGATCGGAGTGCGCAAAGCGATGGGCGCCACTCAGCGCGAGATACTGCTTCAGTTTCTGGTCGAGGCCGCGACTTTGACTGGAATCGGTGGTGTCATTGGCATCATCGTCGGCCTGATCATCGGACGTCTTGCGACATTGGTCATGAATATCGATGCGGGAATTCCTGTTACGCTGACTCTCGTTGCCGTCTCGGTGTCGGTGGGAATCGGCATCGTTTTCGGAATGATCCCGGCTCGGCGCGCGGCGCGCATGGATCCGATCGAGGCGCTCCGATACGAGTGAATCACTTCGGACTTCGGGCTGCGGGCTTCGGATCACCTGCGGACTTCGGAGTACTGCGGATTGGGATTTGGCTGCCTCGGATGTCTGTTCCCTTCCTTGTGTCCGGAGTCCGCAGGTAATCCGAAGGCCAGAATCCGCAGTTAGCCCGCAGACCGGAATTCGCAGTTAGCCCGCAGACCTGAATCCGCAGTTCGTCTGCAGGTTATATTCGCCCGATGCCGAAAGTTGATATCCTCGCCATTGCAGCACATCGGGACGATGTCGAGCTGACCTGTGGCGGAACTCTCATAAAAGCCGCGCGCCTCGGCCGAACGACAGCGATAATCGATCTCACCGCCGGCGAGCTCGGAACCCGCGGATCAGCAGAGCTGCGCGGGGAGGAAGCGTCGAAAGCCGCAGCGGTGATGGGTGTTTCGGCGCGAGAGAACCTCGGCCTGCTCGATGGCGGAGTGGTAAACACGCCGGAAACACGGCAGGCACTGGCAATCGCGATACGACAGTTCAAGCCTCAGATCGTCATCGCGCCTTCCATGCGCGGCAAGCATCCCGATCACACAGTCAGCGCACAGCTGATTCGCGATGCGTGTTTTGTCGCCGGACTCAGAAAGGTCGCCCCTGAGGTTGCCGTGTTTCGTCCGCGGAAGATCGTGCATTGCCTCGCTTACCGGGAGGACAACGTGAAGCCGACGTTTGTCGTCGACATCACCGATGTCTTCGAGCAGAAACTCGAGGCGGTGATGTGTTATTCATCGCAGTTCGATGAAGCGATCCAAGCGGGCGAGGTGTTCCCGAACGGAGAGCCGCTCTACGACATCATTCGCCATCAGGCAGCGCACTACGGTTCGCTGATACGCACCCAGTATGGCGAGCCTTTTTACACGACTGAAACGATGCGCGTGGATGACATCGCCGCGCTCGAGGTAGCGTCATTTTGACGGATGAATCGGAGCTGAACTACGGATCGTATCTCGCGCTCGATGACTTGCTGTCGCTGCAGCGCCCGAGATCGAGTCCCGAACATCCGGACGAGCTGCTCTTCATCATCGTGCACCAGGCGAGTGAGCTGTGGTTCAAGCTGATCGTTCATGAGCTCGAAGCATTGAGTCAGCAGCTGTCGGAAAACGACGCGCTTGGTGCGTTGGGAGCGGTAAAGCGCGTCAATGCGCTCGTCCGCATCGTCACTTCACAGCTGAATGCGCTGGAAACCCTGCCGCCTCAGCGTTTCGCGCAGTTCCGTGGCTATCTCGGCACATCCAGCGGATCGCAGAGCGAGCAGTTCCGTGCGATTGAAGCGATGTCTGGCTTGCGGGATCCGCACTTCATCCAGGTTCTCGAGGAGCATGGCGGGATTCCGGAAAAAATAAAGCGTGCCCTCGCCTATCCTCCGCTTCAGGAGCAATTCAACAAGGTCCTCGAGTTTCACAAGGTGACGCTGGAGCAGGTGTACACCGAAGAGAGCCAACGCCCCCTTCAGATGCTCGCCGAGGGGTTACTCGAATACGAGCAGGGCTTCGCGATGTGGCGATTCCTGCACGTCCAGCTCGTCGAGCGGATCATCGGTCCGAGTACCGGCGGCACCGGCGGGACCCTGGGCTCGAAGTATCTCCAGCGAACAGTGAATCAGCGGTTTTTTCCTGATCTGTGGGCAGTACGCAGCAAGTTCTTCGCGGGTTAAGCTCCTCTGCGCCGGAGAGAGGCCTTGGAACCCGTCCCGTGGCGCGGCTAGCGTTTCCTGTCGTCGCGTGGCCCGTTGAGGGAAAAAAAACACAAAACGCAAAGCGGAATAACTGAAAACGCGTACCGCGCCACGGAATGGGTGTAAATGTCGAGCTCAAATCGCATTCTCACGTCAACTCTCGCCCGCCAGGCTACCCCCGTTTACCTTCAGGACATGAAGCCGGAGCCCATCTACCTCGACCACGCCGCCACGACCCCTGTTCGTGAGGCCGTTTTCGACGCCATGCGGCCGTTTTTCGGGCCGAGGTTCGGGAACCCGTCGAGCACCCATAAGTGGGGCCGCGAGGCCCGCGCCGCACTCGATGAGGCCCGCGAAAGGGTAGCCACCTGCCTCGGCGCCCGAACCGACGAGGTCTGCTTCACTTCGGGCGGTACCGAGGCCGATAACCTCGCGATTCTGGGTATCTGGCGTCATTCACGGAAAGCCGGACGGAATGCGATCGTAACCACCCCGATCGAGCACAAGGCGATTCTCGGTGCGGTCCATGAGGCCGTCGCCGAAGGCGCCGAGGAACGCCTTCTCGATGTCGATCAGAACGCAGTGGTCACGAATGAGTCGTTCGACGATCAAGTTCGGGACGACGTTGCGATTTGCTCAGTCATGTGGGTCAACAACGAAGTAGGAACGATTCAGGCGCTGCCGGAGCTCGCACAGAAGGCAAAGTTGTGCGGCTGTATCGTTCATACCGACGCGGTGCAGGCGTTCGGAAAAGTGAAGATCGACGCGGCGTCGCAGGCCTTCGATCTTCTTTCTATTTCCGGGCATAAAATCGGCGCTCCGAAGGGAATCGGCGCGCTGTTCATTCGCCGCGGCACACACATCGAGCCGTTGATGCACGGCGGAACGCAGGACCGTGGCCGCCGGCCTGGAACCGAGAACGTCGCATTCGCGGTTGGTCTGGCGACCGCTGCGGAGATGACACTCGCAGAACACGAGCAGGAATCGAAGCGCCTCGAGGGTTTTAGAAATCGCCTCGAGAACGCGATCCTGACCGCCGTTCCCGATGCGGTCATCCACGCCCGGGGCGCAACGCGCGCGCCGCACGTGCTCAACGTTTCTGTCCCCGGTACCGACAGCGAATCGCTTTTGATGGCGCTCGATCTTCGCGGGATTGCCGCATCGGGTGGATCCGCTTGCCAAAGCGGAAGCATCAACCCGTCACACGTGCTTATCGCGATGGGAATCAGCCAGGATCTCGCGTCCGCGGCCGTGCGCATGAGCTTCGGTTGTCTCACAACTGACGAATGCGTTGACCGCGTGGCCGAGGTGTTCCCTGCTCTGGTGTACAAGGCGCGCCAGTTCGCCGCTGCGAGCTGACACAAGCGAAATGAAGGAAAGAGTTCTCGTCGCCATGTCCGGCGGAGTCGATTCGTCCGTTGCCGCCGCTCTGCTCGTCGATAAGGGCTACGACGTCGTCGGCGCCACGATGAAGCTTTTCTGTCATGGCGAAGACGTTCCCGATCGCCCGTGTTGCTCACTCGATTCCGTCGACGACGCGCGACGCGTTTGCGAGCACCTTGGAGTTCCGCATTACGTCATCAATCTCGAGACGAGATTTGGCCACGACGTGATCGACGACTTCGTCAGCGAGTATGCACGCGGACGCACGCCGATTCCGTGCGTGCGCTGCAACACGTTCACGAAGTTCAGAGACTTGGTGCGCAAAGCCGATTCAATAGATGCGAAGTGGATTGCGACTGGTCACTACGCGCGGATGGTCGATGGGTCTCTTCATCGCGGCCGCGACGACAACAAGGACCAGACGTATTTTCTCTGGGGCATCGATCGCGGAGTCCAGTCGAGGATGCTTCTGCCCGTCGGCGATTCAACCAAGGCGGAGACTCGCGCGCTGGCGCGATCACTCGGACTCTCAGTCGTTGCTGAGAAGCCCGAAAGTCAGGAAATCTGTTTCGTTCCCGACGGCGACTACATGAAGATTCTCCGCGACCGGCTGGCGAGCGATTCACCGGCGCTCTTGCGCGGCCCGATTCTCACCACCGATGGACGGAACGTCGGCGAGCACCCGGGATTCGCCGGCTACACGATTGGCCAGCGTCGTGGCGTTCCCGGCGGATTCCGGATTCCCATGTATGTCGTCGGCATTCGTCCAGCCGATCGCGCGGTGATCATCGGTCCGCGCGAAGAGCTTCTTGGCCGCGGCGTCATTGCCAGAGAGGTGAACTGGCTTTCCGATGAGCCGCAGGTCGGCGCCCAGGTCAGTGTTCGCGTGCGTCATCGCGCTCCGCTGGCAAAGGGAGAGCTCATCCGGGTCGATGGAAGCGAGATCGAGATCGCGCTCGACGAGCCCGTTTCGGCCATTACCCCGGG
>JBDTNA010000169.1:0-6998 GCA_039933985.1 Gemmatimonadales bacterium
CCTCGAAAAACATGTGCTCAGTGCGGCAGAGGCCGATTCCCTCGGCCCCGAAATTTCTTGCGATGCGTGCGTCGCGCGGTGTATCGGCATTCGCGCGCACCTTCAGGCGTCGAACGTCGTCAGCCCAGCCGAGCAGCTGCGAGAATGATTGATAGAGCGGCGCCGACGATTGCGGCAATGTTCCGTTGATGACACGAACTACTTCACTGGGTATCGTCGCAAGATTGCCGTGAAACACTCGACCCGTCGCGCCGTCGAGCGTAAGCCAGTCGCCTTCCGATACTGTGGTGCCATCGACCGAGAATCGACGATGATCGAGATCGACGTGGAGCTCCTTGCATCCGACCACTGCGCATTTGCCCATTCCGCGCGCGACAACCGCAGCGTGACTCGTCATTCCACCTCGCGCGGTGAGAACTGCGCGCGCGGCGACGATTCCATGGAAATCTTCGGGAGTCGTCTCATCGCGCACGAGAATCACGGCGTCGCCCGCTGCGTGACGCTGAACCGCTGTGTCGGGATCGAATACGGCGACGCCGCTTGCCGCTCCGGGGCTCGCCGGGAGTCCGACGCAGATAGGCTCTGCGCGGACTGACGGATCGATGATGGGATGCAGCAGTTGGTCCAGATCCTGGGCAGGGACTCGCTTGACGGCTTCCGTTCGATCAATCAAGCCCTCCGTTACCATGTCACATGCAATGCGCACGGCTGCGGCTGCCGTCCGCTTACCGTTACGGGTCTGGAGGAGGAATAGTTTCCCGCGCTCGACGGTAAACTCGAGGTCCTGCATGTCGGAGTAGTGCTTTTCGAGGCGGTCCTGAGTCTCGAGCAGCTCTGTGTATGCGCCGGGAAGAAGCTGCGCCATCTCGTCGATGTGAAGCGGCGTCCGAATGCCGGCCACGACATCTTCACCTTGCGCATTTACAAGAAATTCACCGTAAAACTTTCGCTCACCTGTAGAGGGATCGCGTGTGAATGCGACGCCTGTCCCGGAATCGTCTCCTAGATTTCCAAAAACCATCGCCTGAATGTTGACACCGGTTCCGATATCCTCGGAGATGCCGTTCACCTTTCGATAGTCGCGCGCCTTCTTCAGGGTCCACGATTTCCAGACGGCCTCGATTGCACCCCAGAGCTGGACGACTGGATTCGTCGGAAACTCGGCGCCGGTGGCATTTCGCACCAGTGACTTGTATTCCTCGACCAGGTTGCGGAGAACGTCTTCGCCGAGCTCGGAATCGCTCTTCGCTCCTGTCGTCAGCCGCCGTGCCTTGAGCAAGTGTTCGAAGTCTGCGATCGAAACACCAAGCACAACGTCGGAATACATCTGGATGAACCGGCGATACGAATCGAACACGAATCGCCCATTGCCGCTTTGCGTCGTCAGTCCTGCCGCGGCGCGGTCGTTGAGACCAAGATTGAGAATGGTCTCCATCATGCCCGGCATCGAGACCGCAGCGCCCGAGCGAACAGATACAAGCAGCGGATTCCTTGGGTCGCCGAGCTTCTTTCCTGTCGCCTGCTCGAGCCGCGCGATACTTCCCTCGACTTCGGCGCGAAGCTTGTCGCTGTATTTGCCGTCCTTGAGGTACGCGACGCACTCGCTGCACGCGATCGTGAAGCCCTGGGGAACTGGAACGCCGAGATTTGTCATCTCGGCGAGGTTCGCGCCTTTGCCGCCGAGCACGCTCTTCATCTCACGCGTGCCTTCGGCTTCTCCGTTTCCGAAGAAGAAAACCGATTGAGGCATCAGCTCAGCAGCCGCAGCCGAACCGAAGCTTCTGCGGGTCGGCGGGTGGCGGAGTCGGATAGTCTCCCGAAAAACAAGCGTGGCAGAATCCGTCTGGTCCTTCAGGAACTGACTCGAGCATTCCGTCGAGCGAGAGATACCCAAGCGAATCGACTCCGAGCGCCTTGGCGATCTCATCGACTTCCATGTTCGCCGCGATGAGCTCTTCGCGATTCGGAGTATCGATGCCGTAGTAGCACGGGCCGGTGATCGGAGACGAGCTCACACGCATGTGAACTTCGGCCGCGCCCGCAGCACGCACCATCGCAACGAGACCGCGAGTAGTGGTTCCTCTGACGATCGAATCGTCAACCATCACGACGCTTTTGCCTTCGAGCACTTCACGCACAGCGTTGTATTTCACTTTCACCTTCGCGTCGCGTCCGGCCTGCGTCGGCTGAATGAATGTTCTGCCGACGTAGTGATTTCTGATCAGCGCGAGCTCGAAGGGCAGCTGTGACTCTTCTGCGTATCCGAGCGCGGCAGAATTGGACGAATCGGGAACGCTAAATACGAGCTCCGCTCCAGGAGTTGGGTGCTCTCGCGCGAGTCGCCGGCCGAGCTGCCGTCTCGCACGGTCGACAGATCCTCCAAACACGCGGCTGTCCGGCCGAGCGAAATACACATACTCGAAGACGCATTTGCGTCCTTCCTGCTTCGGGAGAGGCTTGATAGACCGGACGCCCTCACGATCGACAGCAACGATCTCGCCTCGCTCGACTTCCCGGATCGTTGTAGCACCGACGATGTCGAGTGCACAGCTCTCGGAGGCGAACACGTAGGAGTCGCCGAGCATTCCCATTACGAGGGGACGCCACCCGCGCGGATCCCGTGCGGCAAGGAGCGTGTCGCCGATGGTTACAACCAGCGAGTATGCGCCTTCGACGTCAGCGAGCGCGTCAGCGAGCTTTTCTTCCGGTTTGTCAGATGCCGAGCGCGCGATACGATGAACGAGAACTTCCGAATCATTCGTGGATGTGAAGATCGAGCCGACGTTCTCGAGGTCGCGACGCATCTCGGTGGCATTTATCAGATTGCCGTTGTGAGCGAGGGCTATATGACCGTCACGAAACCGCGCCAGGATCGGCTGCGCATTCTCGATCGTCGACGATCCGGCAGTGCTGTAACGCGTATGGCCGATCGCGACGTCGCCCTTCATCTCGGCGATCTCCCGCGCATTCAAGCCGTCGGATACCAGGCCCATCGTCTTGGCGGCCTTTACCGTTCCATCGAGGCTCGACGTAACGATGCCGGCGGACTCCTGTCCGCGGTGCTGCAGCGAATAGAGACCGAGATGTGCGATCTCCGCCGCGCCCGTATGTCCGTGAATTCCGAAAATGCCACACATGGTTCAGGCCACCGTCAATGCAGCTTCAGGCTCAGATGCGACAGCGGGAGCCGACATAATAGAAGGAATTGCGTCATGGTACGCCGAAGAGAGAGAGGCGATGTCAGCGTCGACCGATTTTCCGAACGCCCGAATTCGGAGTCCGGAATCCGCGTCCGTAACGACTCCGATTCGATAGATGGGAACGTCGTGCAGCTTTGCAATCGCTTCGACGCGCTCTGGCGCGGACGAGCTCACTACGTACCGGCCCTGCGTTTCGCCGAAGAGCGCCGCGCGGGCTGGTACAGGCGAGAGCGATGAGAGATCGACGTCCGCGCCAGTTTGCTCGCGTTGATTTGACATGCAGGACTCGGCGAGAGCGACCGCGAGCCCGCCGTCGCTGCAGTCGTGCGCAGATTCTATGATACCGGCCCCGATTGCCTCGAGCAGCGCGTCGATCGCGCGTCGCTCGTGAACGAGGTCGCATGCTGGGGGAGCGCCAGCAACGACACCGTGAATCTCCGCGAGATACTCGGTTCCACCCAGCTCGTCGCGCGTGTCTCCCATCAGGAGAATGATATCGCCCGGGCGAGTGAACGTTGCGCCTGTAATGTTCTCGACAGCTTCGCACAGGCCAACCATTCCGACTACCGGCGTCGGATACACGGCGCCCTTCGGACTCTCATTGTAGAGCGAAACGTTTCCGCCTGTGACAGGAGTGGAAAGCGCGGCACATGCTTCACCCATTCCGCGAATCGCTTCCTGAAGCTGGAAAAACACTCCCGGTTTACGCGGATTGCCGAAGTTGAGGCAGTTGGTGATTGCCATCGGACGAGCGCCGGTGCAGGCGACATTGCGCGCAGCTTCGGCGACCGCGATCCGTCCTCCGACCAGTGGATCGAGGTACGTGTATCTGCCGTTGCAATCGGTCTTGAGAGCGATCGCCTTCCTGGTTCCGCGAATTCTGAGAACGGCTGCGTCACCACCTGGACCGATCACCGTATTCGTTCGAACCGTCGAGTCGTACTGACGATACGCCCACGACTTGCTGGCGATCGACGGCGAAGCGAGCAGCCTCGTGAGAGTCCACGTCGCGTCGCTCTCTTCGGGCAGCTCGGCGATGGTAGATACGTCACGTCGGCGCAGCGCAGCGATCGCTGCGTCTTCCCTGGCCTCTGGAGAATACCGCGGACAATCAGTGACCAGCCTCGAACCCGGAAACTCGGCGACTACTCGCTCGCCTTCAGTAACGCGATACACCGGCTCGGCGATCACTTCGCCGATCACCTCAGCGGACAGGTCCCACTTCGCGAGGATTTCCTTCACCTCTCGTTCGCGCCCAAGATGGGCAACTACGAGCATTCGTTCCTGTGATTCGCTGAGAAGGATCTCGTACGGCGTCATGCCCGTCTCACGAACGGGCACTTTGGTGACGTCGATGGTGACACCGACGTCTCCACGCTCCGCCATCTCGGCCGAAGAAGATGTGAGTCCGGCGGCCCCCATGTCCTGAATCGCAACGATGTGCCCGCTCTTGATCAGCTCGAGACTTGCCTCGAGAAGTAGCTTTTCGGTGAAAGGATCGCCGACCTGAACTCTTGGCCGCTTTGCGTCACTTGCTTCGGACAGGTCTTCGGATGCGAACGATGCGCCGTGAATACCATCGCGTCCGGTTCTGGCTCCCACCGCGATGATCGGATTGCCGACACCCTCGGCTTTCGCGCGAATCAGGTCGTCCTCGTGCATCAGCCCGACGCACATGGCGTTCACCAGAGGGTTGCCCTCGTACGCATTGTCGAAGACGATCTCGCCGGCAACTGTCGGAATGCCGACGCAATTTCCATAGTCGCCGATCCCCTTGACGACTCCACTGAACAGGTATCGCACCCGCGCGCTGTCGAGCGACCCAAAGCGAAGTGAGTTCAACATTGCAATCGGTCGCGCACCCATCGTAAACACGTCACGAAGAATTCCGCCGACGCCGGTCGCCGCTCCCTGATAGGGCTCGACAGCTGAGGGGTGATTGTGCGATTCGATCTTGAACGCAACGGCCAGCCCGTCACCGATCGAGATCACGCCTGCATTTTCGCCCGGCCCCTGCAAAACCCAGGGAGCTGTCGTCGGAAGCGTCTTGAGAAGGTTGCGCGAATGCTTGTACGAGCAGTGCTCGCTCCACAGCGCGCTGACGATGCCAAGCTCGGTGAAGGTCGGCTCGCGACCGAGCATCGAAACCAGACGGTCGTATTCATCCGACGTGATCCCGTGTTCCGCGACCAGCTCCGGCGTGATGCGCGGATCACCGGGGCGGGGAAGAACCTCGGTCATGCTCAGGCCGCGACCCGCGCGAGAACCGATTCGAAAAGCGGTAGTCCGTCGCTCGATCCAAGCAGCGTGTCGAGCGCCCGCTCTGGATGGGGCATCATTCCAAGAACATTCCCTTCTGCGTTTACGATTCCGGCGATCGAATTCATCGAGCCGTTGGGATTCCCTGCGTCGTTTACGCGGCCGGCGTCATCAACGTACCTGAAAACGACCTGGCCGCTGTTTTCGAGCACGACGAGCGTTTCTGCATCCGCAGTGTAACGGCCGTCACCATGCGCAATCGGAATTCGGATCATTTGCCCAGGCTGATACTCACTGCTGAAAAGTGTATCGGTATTCTCGACGCGCATCGTCACCGGCGCCGATATGAATTGAAGGCTTGCGTTTCGTAGAAGCGCACCGGGAAGCAATCCCGCTTCGCAAGCGATCTGGAATCCATTGCATATTCCGATCACCGGCCGGCCTTGTTTCGCATGTTCGACAACTTCCTTCATCACCGGGCTGAAGCGGGCAATTGCACCGGCGCGCAGGTAGTCGCCGTAGCTGAAACCTCCCGGAAGAATGATCACGTCAGAGTCCTGAAGATCGTGATCCTTGTGCCAGATGTAGACGGCTTCCTCGCCGAGCGTGTCGACGATCGCCTTGAACGCGTCGTAGTCGCAGTTCGAGCCGGGAAACGTGACGACACCAAATTTCATCGTTCGGCCGCCGACTCGATCTCAAAGTCTTCTGTTACCGGATTCGCCAGCAGTCGCTCGCACATCGCCCGTACGGCGTCCTCCGCTTCATCCGCGCTGGCTGCTTCGTTCTCGATCACTATGTGCCGGCCAACATGCACTTCGCGCACTGAGCCGAACCCGAGCGAATGCAGCGCGCCTTCAACTGCCTTGCCTTGTGGATCGAGCAAACCGCGCCGCGGAGTGATGTGAACTGAAACACGAAACGCCTTCACTTATCCTCTTCCTCATTCGGAAACGGTGGGTATCCACGCGCTCTGTCATCGCGCGGATATGGCCGGCGACGGCGTTTACGACGTTGTGTCTGCTGCTGATCCGGCGTGATGTCAGCCACGATAATCTGCGGATCAGGATCGAGATCTTCATCCGCATCGGATATTACGGGAACGTCGCCTCGCGGCTTCCGTCCGATCAGTCCGAAGAAAGCGGTCTTCGCGACGCCGTACAAGACGTAAATGACGAGTGCCGGAAAGTAGAACTGCTTTCGGAGAACGATGATTCCAATGATGGTGACCGCAACGACGAGCGAGCCGAGGATCTGGCTGATCTTCTTGTAGCCGACGGTCGGAACGGCCGGGTACGAGACGTTGCTGATCATCAGGAAAGCGAGCGACAGCATCAGGAAGCGCAGCCAGAAATGCCACGGCAGGTCGCCCAGGATCGTCTCATTGTAAAGCGTGCTCTGGCTGAACCAGTAGTAGGTCGCGAGCGTCATTCCGGCGGCCGGGCTCGGAAGCCCGTGGAAATACCGCTTTGCTCGGCCCGCCTGTTCCACGTTGAACCTGGCGAGCCTGATTGCAGCGCATGCAACGTAAAGGAATGC
>JBDTNA010000170.1:0-6992 GCA_039933985.1 Gemmatimonadales bacterium
CGTGCTTGCCGCCGGTCTCGGTGGCATTCGCGTTGGCTTGTTGTTCGAACTTCGACAAGCTGCGTTTTTTAGTTCCAACTCCCTGTTTTGGTCGGAGGACTCGGGGAGCTTTTCGCCGGCATGCTCACTCGGGCGATTCCAAGGGGCGGCGAGGTTTGTCGCGAGTTGTCGCCCTCGCTCCGCGAAGCCGGCGAAAATCTCCCCGAGCCCTCCGCCCTTGGCGTGCAAATTTCCATTTTCCCCAAAAAAAATACTTACACCGGCGCCATAGGCGCCGTCCTTATCGTTGCGAGGCGTTGCGCGTAACCGCAATGCAACTGCGTTCCGGGCCATTCGGACGGCGCCTTCGGCGCCGATGTAAGTATTATTTTTTGGGAATTACGAACTAGAGGAAACGAAACGGAGGGGAGTCGGTCTCGGTGAGATTTTCGACGGGTTTCGCGGAGCGAGGGCGCCATGCCCGGCACTCAGTATCCAGTCCCGCAACCGCCCGAGTGAGCATAGCCGGCGAAAAGCTCACCGAGACCGACGACCAGCAAGGATCTCGAACGGCAGGCTGGTCAGTCTTGCAGGCGGCGCCTTATTTCGGCTACGGTTTCCGGCCGCGCCTCGAAGGTCTCCAAATCCGGTGCGAGGCGAAAATATTCTGGAGGCAAAACCTTCATCGCAATCCGTCTCGCCAGCCGAAGCGCTAGATACACCCGCTTCTTCGACCGTAGCGCGATCTCGAAATAAGCCCTGGTTGCCCATGACGGTGCGGTGAGCGGACGAAAGTCCTCCGCCCACTGTGCCAGAACATCCATCACGGCACTGCGCGGGCTTACTTCATTAAAGAGATAATATTCCGCTTCGGCGAAATACCGGCCCTCCCATGCCCGGAGAAAGGGCGCGAGCTCCGGACGCGATCGAAGGTAACGAGTCCCTTCGCGAAGGCGGCCGGGACGGTTGGAGACACTCCGCTGCGACGGAGAGTTGGTGACGCGCTCCGCTGATGATCGCCTGACGAACACATCCGGAATCACATCCTGAAAGAGTCGCGCGCGCCGGCCTTCGACGAGAGCACGCATGTGGAGATCGGAATCGTCACCATAGAACATGTTTTCATTGAATCCGCCCACCTCCAGGAATGCAGCGCGACGCCACAACGGAGACGACGTGTGCCACGGCGGATCTGATCCGATGAAGCGAACAGCAGCGGGAACTCCATTGTCCATTCGGTTCCACAGAACGCTTCGGTCCCCAGGCCTTTGATCGAAGAGCATGACCGGAAACACCCACATGTCAGCGTCCCTGTTCGACTCGGCGGCTGACAGTCGCTGCTCCAGGCACCACGCGGCCATGACGTCATCCGAGTCGAGAAACACAATGAACTCTGCCGTGCTCGCCGCAACGCCCTGATTGCGGCAGCGCGACGGCCCCTTCGGCTCACCCCGTCGTGACAGGAATCGAACCTTCGCACCTGTGAGACCCGCGGCGCGACCGGAATGTTGAGGATCGGATCCGTCGTCCACAATGATGATCTCGAACGACTGCTCGGTGGATGCGAGAACGCTCGCGACCGTCATCTCGAGTAGATCACTGCGGTTGAAGTGAGGTATTACAACGCTCACTCGCGGATTGACGCCCGCAATCGAAGCCGTCACCCTGACGTAGGCTTGGCCACACCGCCGCGGCGAACCTTTTTGGCCAGCCTTGCCGGAAGATTCAGCGGAGCCCGGCGCCAGTCAGGTCTCCACGAAATCGCGTCGCGCGGATTGGCCGCGTTGTGCCAGAGAGTACGGGGAAGCGACAACAGATTGTGCGGCCACAGGTATTCGTACGGGGGCTTCACCCACGCTCGAGAATCCGACTCGTATTCCGGCCGGACACCGGCGTGAAGATGATTCGCGCGAATTGCGAACGCGGGGTTTTCCACAGCGTATCCCGCGCGCCGTAGCTCGTGGAGAAAACGATTGTCGCATCTCGGAACGCCGACTTCAAAATCGCCCACGACAGGGCGGACGCGGCCTCGAAATATCCAGGCGTCCTGGCTGTCGTTTCGATCGAATAGCTGCTTTCCGTCCCAGCGCGCGAGTGCGAAGCACTCATCGCTTCCGAGCGCGAGATCAACGGATTTCAATGATTCGTCGAAGTAGATATCGGTGTTCGCGATTATCGAGACGTCATTTTCTGCCGCCACCTCGTTGATCCACCTGATGAAATCATCGTAGGCGGGTCGGTGTGTCGTTGTGACGACTTTAAGTTTTGACGACGTTGCGTCCGCCGGCAACGGATGCTCCGCGATCACGCAGACTTCGGCAATGCCGGGGTGATTCAGGTTCGCTCGCAGGCACTCGGCGTACTCGGCACGCCGGTTCGTGTTCGTTTCTTCATACCACGTCGTGAAGAGGCGTATCACTCGCCTCTCATGCGGTGTTCGCTTCGAAGTAGCTCACGGCGCGCCTGATACCCTCGTCGAATGGTGTAGACGCGACAAACCCAAGCCTCGCCTGCTTTGCCGTGTCTCCACCGCGGGCGAAAACTCCGGTTGGCTGATCTGACATTCCCTCGATCTCCGGCGAATATCCGACAACTTCTGCCGCGGTGCGCGCAAACTGCCTGAAGCTGGTGAAAATTCCGGTGGACAGATTGATCGCGTCTGCGTCGTTCACGCTGTCCATCGTTGCAAGGACTCCGTCCACGCAATCCTCGATGTGAATGAAATCGCGCATCTGGTGGCCTGTTCCCCACACCTTGAGCACGGCCTCTCCCTTGTGGTCCATCGCGCGCTTCACGATGCTCGGAAACGGGTACGTCATATCCTGGTCCTCGCCGTAGCCCGAGAACGGGCGATAACACACGGACGCAAGCCCGTGCTTTTCGTAAGCGAGTCTCGCCAGGTATTCACACGTCAGCTTGGCCCAGCCGTAGCTCATGTCGGGCATGCCGATGTCGTCGTCGAAAGCGATCATGTCTTCGGTGAGGAGGCGATAATCTCTCTCCCGCTGAAACTTGATCGGATACGCCGCGCTCGAGCTGAAGCAGATCGTCTTTTCCGGTTTCGCGCGCTCCGCCCATTGCCAGTATTCCGCATCGATCGAAAGATCGTCGGCAACCGCAAGCGGCCGGTTCTCGATCATCGCACGCCCGCCAACCATAGCGGCGAGATGCAGAACCACGTCGAACTGCTCGTCGGGGTTGGCCGCGAACCATTGGCGGCAATCTGCGTTAACGAAGCCGAAGTTGGCGTAGTCCTCCGGTGCATAGAGCGGCCAGCCTTGAGCCGGATTCAACCCGCCGGTATCCGGAGCAATAGGATCGACGCACAACACATCGTCGCCTGCGTCCAGAAATCGCTTGCAGAAACGCCGGCCGACAAAGCCGGCGCCGCCTGTGATCAGAATTCTTTTCATCGTGTAGTTGCGAGTCCTGAGTCAACCTGCTGGAAGAATTGCGCATAGAGGTCGGCGCACTGCCGCGGCGTCCATTCCGACAGCGCCACCTCACGGTTCGCGCGACCGACTTTTCCCGCCTTTGCCAGCTCCAGTCCGCGCTCGACTGCCGTCACTGCACTGTGCGGCTGGTCCGGATTGAAAACCGGATTGCCGTGGTCACGCAGCAGGGAACCGACATCCAGCACATCGGGCCCGACTACGACACGTCCAAAGGTCATGCCGAGCGTGATGTTGCCGGAGTTCAGCACGCGGAATCTCGGAATGAAAAGAACGTCAGCGGCGTTGAGATAAAGCTGCGTATCATCCTCTTCGATAAAGCCGTAGTTAAGGTGATAGCTGGGATGAATCCTGTAATACAACCGAACTGCATCCCGAATCCAGTATTTCAGCCGAATCCACGACACGTCCGAAAGTCGCTCGCGCCAACGTGATACGAGAAGAACTTTCTTTTTCGCGCCAAGCGCTTTGAACATGTTGACAACCAGGTCCTGCTCAGCCGAGTTCCTGATGGCGCCGAACACCAGGACTACTGGCGCATCCTTCGCCAGTCCCAGCTTCCGTCGCGCCTCTTCGCGTCCGATCTCGTTCTTCAGCGTGCCATAGTTGTGATGCGGCACGATCGCATGCAGCGGTTCTGTTCCGCGGTGGAACGCAGTCTTCGAATAACGCTGGCGGAATTCGTCAATGCTTGGGCCAGCGAAATGAACGACTCCGTCCGCGTAACGGTAGACAGTCTCGTACATCGCTTCCCACGCAGGATCAGCCGCGGCGTCATGCGGAAAGAGAACGTGTCGCGTGACGATGATGCGTGCGCGGGAGGCCCAGAAGCGAAGCCGCTCTTCAACGGCATCGATCAGCTCGGGCGTCAGGCCGTTGATATAAGCCCGCTCGATTTCATACGTCAGATACTCAGGGAAGTGAAGATGGATGAAGTCGTAGTCACCCTGCATGTTCCAGAATGCGTCGCTGCTGTGCACCAGCTCGTACATCTGCGCGAGCTCGGCGTTGAGATCGACGAGAAACCGGTTTTGAGGAAGTGGAATGTTCGCGACAAGAACACGCACCATTACGAGTCCTGGCGCACCAGTGCTGCCGCGCGCGGCTCGCGGCGCTCTCTTGCTGCGTCGATCAGCTCCTGAAGGATGCCGATATGGCGTTTCATGCTGTAGTTCTCTTTGATGTGTTGCCGAGCGCGGGCGCCCATCTCTCTGCAGGCGGCCGGATTGTCGAGCAGACCCGAAATGTGACGCGCCATCCCTTCGACATCCCGCTCTTCTACGAGGTAACCGGTAACGCCCTGAACCACGGCTTCCCTGATGCCAGCGTGATTGGTTGATACAACGGGTAAACCGGCAGCGCTGGCTTCGAGGATGGTCACAGGTGTTCCTTCCGCATCGCCGTAGGACGGCGTGACAGAATGCTGAACGAACATCGACGCCGCGGCGAAGAGCGAGCGCGTCTCAGCGTGATTGACTGCACCGGGAAAACTAACGCTGCGCTCCATTCCCCAGAGACTTGCAAGAGTGCGGCAGGTTTCCATGAGCTCGCCCGCCCCAGCCATTGTCAGCGTTGCGTCGGGGTGTGATTCAAGAACCAGCCTGAACGCGGCGAGCGTCAGGTAATTCGCCTTGATGTCGGTGAATCTCCCGAGCGACATCACGTTACCGCTGTAGGTCGGCTCGATCTCGAAGAACTTGTCGCGCGGGCCATATGGATTGAAGACGATCCGTGCCGGATCGGCGCCGAGCTCGACCAGCGTGTCCGTCATCATGCGGGAAACGCTGACGATTCGAAATGCGTAGTCGAACATTTCGCGGTAGCGGTCGCGAAAGGCCTCAACCTCTGACGTTCGGTGCGCGTCGTGGCCGTGGAAGTGCACAATCAGCGGGATCCCAAGCCGTTTCGCGTGAGGACAAATTTCCGCGCCGTTGCCTCCGAATTCGGCAAGAATGACATCGACGTTCTTCTCGCGAAAAAATGCGGTGTACGCATCGTCGATCGCCGCGGGCGAATGCTCACTGCGAGCGATTAGGCGGGAATACAGCGCGTGGGGAAGCAGTTTCTCGGCGCGTTTAAGCAGCGGACGGCTGCTGTAGAAGTAGCGAATCGTTTGTCCTTCGTACCTGAAATCCGGATACCAGTGGTCGAGACAGATTTTCGGATTCGAGAGATACTCGACGTGGGCCCGGACGAAATCCTTGAGGACTCGATTGTCGTCTACGCCGATGATGCAGGTGGTTCCTGTCACGGTCTTACGCTGCGGCCTGGCATGAGTCTGTGTCGAACGCGGCCGAGATTCATACGCAGAGTGCGATAAAGAGTGGTTACCGGTGAGACGTACGGCTTACGGGACTTCAACGTCTCGTAGGGCGGAATCGCGGGTGGAATTCGTATGCGGCCCGGCACTCTGATCTGCGAAGGCCTCGCATCCTTCGCGACATCGCGAAGCAACTCGGCCCACGCAGTCGATGCAGCGTCGTGGGAATATCCGTTCTCTATGTGACGGCGTGCGGCAACTGAAAGCCGGCTCAACAGGGCCGGATCTGCCCGCAGCTTTCGAATGGCCGCCACGAACGACTCGCCGCGGTCATCGACGAGGAGACCAGTGACGCCATCGATAACAAGCTCGGGAACGCCGCTCGAAATTCGCAGGCAGACGGGAACACATCCGCATGCCATCGCTTCCATCAATGCTACAGGAAGTCCTTCATAGTCGGAGAGCAGCACGATCACGTGAATGTCGAGAAGGGCGGCTTTAAGCTGCGATTGATGGAGCATGCCTCCGAGCCGGATTGGCAGACCTGACCCCTCGCGTGCAATGATCTCTTCGACTTCAGCGCGCTGTGGTCCGTCGCCATAGAGAACTGCATCCACACCGCGAATCTCTTTCACGGCGGAACAGAGAGCGATCGCAACGAGCGAGATTCGCTTTTGTTCCTCGGCCAGGCGGCCGACGTACGCCATGCGGAGACCATCTTCCGACGGGCGCACTCTCTCCGCCGGCACGTCCGCGCCGCATGGAATGCGGTGAATGGCTATGCCGTCGGATTCATTCTGTCGGACAGTTGCCTCAATGTGTTCGGACACGCAGACGATGGCAGTGAGCGCGTCGGACCTGGGACCGGTCACGAAGAGCGACTGCATGATGTCGCTCGCCACGCCATCGACATGCAGAACGCCTACCGTCGGGATGCCGGCTGCCTTGACCCAGCGCGCGGCGTGATACGCCGCGGGCACTTCGTTGGGCACGAACACGTCGAAGTGATCTTCGCTGAGCTTGTCCAGAAGCCAGCGGACGCGGTCCTCCGTGTAGTAGTGCGCCGGCTCGGTTATGCACTCCACGCCATGGCTCTCGAGATACTCCGTCACCGGACCCTTTTCTCCGGTGTGCAGGAATACGTAGCATCGAACTTTTAGCCCCTTTGCCTGCAGATCGGGCAGAAGCCATTGAATCCACGTTGACGTGCCGCCGAGGAAGCCGGGCTTGTCGTATGCGCAGAAGGCGACGGTCGGTGTCAAATCGTGCGCCGGTGAAAGATCTCGCGGCGGCGGCGCCCC
>JBDTNA010000171.1:0-6981 GCA_039933985.1 Gemmatimonadales bacterium
TGCGGACGACGCAAGGAGATGTACATCTCCGGCGGGGAAAATGTATTTCCCGGTGAAGTCGAGTCGGCACTGACGGCACATCCCGAAGTGTCCGAAGTTGTCGTCGTCGGAATTCCGCACTCGCTGTGGGGAGAAGTTGGGTGCGCGTTCATCCTGCTCAAGGATCCCGCAGGTGTCAGCGCGCCAATCGGAGAGGAAATAATCGCGTTCGCAAAGCAGAATCTCGCCGGCTACAAGGTTCCTCGTCGCGTCGTCTTTCTCGCGGACTTCCCTCGGCTCGGATCGGGAAAACCAGACCGGCGCGCGCTGTCGAGCCAGGCTCCCGCCGCGGAAATCGAGAAAGCGACTATCTGATGGCACAGGCAAAAGGGTCAACGCTCATCGCGACGATGGATTTCATCCGCGCCGAAAAAGGCGAGGAAGTTCTCGATCGAATCCTGGCGAGCGTTGCAGCGTCCGATCGTCAGAAGATCACAACCTGCAAGGCAACCGATGAAGTTCCTCTGGATCTCGCGCTGATCCTCTGGCGCGCGGCAGATCAGGAGCTGCGCGAAGGCGAGCCGGAATGGGTCGAGCGAGCCGGTGGATTCTCCATCGAGTTCCCCGGCGTCCGCATGTACAGCGGAATTCTCCGGAAGTCGTCTCCGACGGAGTTTCTCACCCAGCGTGTCTCACTTTTCCGGCTCTACTATCACCCCGGCAACATGGAAGTTGTCGAGGAAGAGGAAGAGCACGCCGTTCTGCGACTCGTCGGATTCGATCAGGCCGATCCGCTCTTTTGCCGCCGTCAAACCGGTGGGCTGAGGCGCGCGCTGACAGAGGCAGGAGGGCAGGAGCCGAGGACTTCGCATGTGAGATGCGTTGCCGAGGGCGATGCATTCTGTGAATGGGAGCTTCGCTGGCGCTAGAGAGACCGCTGCCCGTGACCCGCTGCCCGCGTGGTTGTAGTTTCACGGATGACCGAATCTGATCGGAAAATTCCTCCAGCTCTTATTGAGTGCAGAGCGGAATTGGATCAGATAGACGAGCAGCTCATCCGACTTCTGAAGCGGCGTCTGGAGTTGGGTCTGCGCGCGGCGAGAATAAAGCACGATGCCGACCTTCCGATTGTCGACCAGGAGCGAGAAGCGAAGGTGATCGCTCAGGCGAAACAGTGGGCCGATGTCGCCGGTCTTTCCGAGCAAGAAGTAGCCGATGTATTTGCGCGATTGATCTCGCTTTCCCGTGGTGCACAGCTCAAGTCAGTCTGAACAGAAAAACTCATCATGGCACTCGACGTCAATTCTCCCGAACTACGTGACCGCATAGACGCTGGAATGGCGAACGCGATCGGCATCCAGATAACCACGCTCACTCCCGATCTGGTTATCGCCACGATGCCAGTCGATGAACGCACGAGGCAGCCGTTCGGTCTTCTCCACGGCGGCGCATCAGCCGCGCTCGCGGAAACAGTCGCGTCACTCGGCGCATTCATGAACATCGATCCGAAGACGCAGGCTGCGGTTGGAGTCGAGCTCAACGCGAATCACATCCGCGGAAAACGCGATGGAATTGTCACTGCGACGGCCACGCCGCTACAGCGTGGCCGCACGATTCACGTCTGGGAGATTCGCATCGAGGACGAAGAGGGAAGGCTGGTGTGCGCGTCCCGCTGCACACTGGCGATCGTGTCCCAGCGATAGAGCTACGCTGCGATAGTCTCGTTCGCTTCGACCCGCTCTGTTGCCGGGTCGGGCTTCTCTCCAAGAAATTCGACCCAGTGCTTCTTCATTGCCGGGTAGTGCTTCGCTGCCTCGACAATATCCATGAAGCACTCGAGGGTCGATTCGAATCGCTTCGTGAGAGTTGCGTCGTTCAGCCCGCCATCCGCGTTGAATGCCTGATGTGCCTGTGCGAGCGAGAACATATCGGGATAGACGCGGGCGCCGAGATGTTCGAGCGGAACGCGAACCGACCAGAGTCCGCGGTTTCCACCAACCATCGATGGGGACGCTGACAACAGGAAACACTGGCGACCGTTGAACGGCTGAGGACGGAATCGCGATGTCCAGTCGATCGTGTTCTTGAGAACCCCCGGCATCGACGCGTTGTACTCGGGCGAGGCAATCATGAATGCATCCGCTTGAACGAGTTTTTCCTGAAGTCGTTTTGCGCCGACTGGAAACGTGCCTTCCGCTTCGTCGTCGTGATCGTACGACGGACAGTCGAAGTCGCGCATCGACGCGAAATCGACCGTGCCGCCTTTGGAACGCACCACGTCGGCGGTGAGTTTGGCAAGCTTGCCGTTGAGCGAGGAGTCTCTCAATGATGCTCCGAATATCAAATACCGCACGGCGCAGCGGCCCTTCACGTCATCAGCCATCGTTTGTGCCTCGATAAGAAAAAAAGCTCCTGGATGAGTTCATCATCCAGGAGCTCGGGCAAAAACCACACCCCTGGTTTCGCCGCTTATCTGGCCCGTCGAATAACGACGTCTCCGTTGATGGTGCGAACTTTAATCCGCCCTTGCCCGGATCCGACCCGGCCGATCGCACGAACGTACCGACGGGGCGTTCCTTCACGATCGTCCCACTCGCGCGTCTCGCTGATTGGCACAGTGAAATCACTTTGGATTCGGGTCGCGCCGTGATCTCGCGTATATGCGGTTTCGATATCGAAGTTCGCTGAGATGTCAGGTGGTAGCGTCAGGATGATCTTGCCGTTGCCCGACGACACCTGCACCGAATGAGCATTTGAGCCGGATACGTGCACGCTGACATTGCCTGCACCAGTGGAGAGATCTCCGTTACCACGCATTGTCCCCACGTTGATGTCTCCGCCGCCGGTATTCGCCGCGAAGTCTCCGTCGGTAACGCCGACGGTGATCGCGCCACCACCCGTGTTGATACTCGCCCCGCTGTTAGCGGACGTGATACCTACACTTCCGCCCGACTTGTTGATGATTCGCTTGCCATCACTGTCCGTCACCCCGAGACCCGATCCAGCGGACGTGATCGTCTGGCCTGACTTTCCATAGTAGACATCGCCGGTCCCCGAGCTTCCCCGCAATCCACCGGTGACTCCCTGGATGATCACCTGTCCGCCACCCGTAGACACAGAGCCCGAGAGATCCGAGCTCGACACGCTGACCGATCCTCCACCTGTTGAAAGGTCCGCGCTTCCACGGGCGCGATCGATCCTGATTGCGCCGCCGCCTGTGCTGCCGCTGAATTCACCAGTGACGTCGCGAAGAGCAAGGCCGCCGCCCGCAGATCTGATTCGAACTCCGAATCTGCGGGGCACAGATACCTCGATGCGATGTGACGAGCTCTGGTTTCTACGGTCGTTGATATAGCGCGACTCGATGATTGCGCCGTCGTCGGTTTTGGTGAGACGAATGTCGGTGTTGCGCCAGTCATTTCCGCCGAGATACGCGCGCATTCTCACGATATTCTCGTCGCTTCCGACGATCGTAACGCCCGCGCCCGTTCTCAGGTCGAGAACGAGCACGCCACCAGGAGCGACGGTGACATAGCTCCAGATCGTCGAGTCCACGGGCGCAGTGGATTCTGTCGATGCAGTCGTCGTCCTGCGTGCGGGCGCACTTCGCGTCTCGCTCGCACCAACAGGTTTCTCAACCGGAGCCACAATTGCCGGTCCAGTAAAGGTCGTCACGATGCCAGCCGTCCGTGCCTCGAGCTGCAAGGCGGATACTCCAAGCATCACGACGGCGCTCGCGGCATACGCAGTTACTCTCGCGGCGCGAGTGAGTGTGCCACGGGGTCCCTTTTCGTCGAGTACGGCGAGCAGACGACCCTCGAGCTGAGACGGCCTCGCCATCGCAACCGATACGAATCCGGGCATGCCAAGCGCTCGTGCCGATCTTGCAACCTCGAGCAGATGCGTCGCGTAATCCGCGGCCGGTGTTCCCATCTCGAGCACCCGATCGTCGCATGCTCGTTCCTGCTCGCGCCTCAGTCTGCCGGCGGCAACCCACGCCATCGGATGGAACCAGTAGAGCGCACATGCGACAGCGGCACCAAAGCAGACCGCGGTGTCTCCTGTTGCGATGTGCGCCATCTCATGACGCATCACAACCGCGCGATGCTCATCTGACCACGTCTCCGATTCTTCGGGAAGAAGAATCACTGGAGTAACTGCACCGAAGGTGAGTGGAGTAGAAACATCTCCACTGACCAGAACCCGAACTCGCCGTCCAGGAAGAATTCGATCGCGCTCGATGCGAATTATTCGATCCCAGCTCTCGCCCGCAGCATTGGACGCTCTGCGTGTGACCGATCGAAGGCCAACGACGCCCAATAGAATCCTGACGAGAACTGCCGCAACTCCGATGAGCCAGACGAGTGCGATCAGCTGAGTCAGTCCAAGCCACTTTGTCGACGCGATCGTGTTCGTAACCGATCGGGACTGGTGCCGAGATCCCGGGGTGATCGCCTTGCTGGCGCCGACAAGACCTTTGTTCATCGCGGCGGCGGATCCATTCGCAACGTTTGCGATATTCGCGACATTCTTCACGTTCGCGAGATTCGCAACGTTGCTGACGTTGAAGACGGACGGTAGAACCGCGACACGCCAGGCCGGTGTCGCGATCATTCCGATGGGAAGCGATGCTGCGGCTGCGAGCGTCAGCGCCCACACCGAGCGCCGAACGGACGCCGACGAATCGCGAAGAAGCGCCGCCAGTGCGGCGCCCGCGATGAATATGAATGTTGCCTTGGCGATCAAGGTCAGAGCGAATGAGCCGGTCATCAGCGTTGCCCTCCTTTCTGCCGCGCCTGGTTGATCATGTCCTCGAGGCGATCGAGATCCGCATCGCCGAGTCGCGCTTCGTACATGCCGAGCATTGCTGCCACGGCTGAGCCTGCGGAGTTGTCGAAGAACGTGCGCACGAGATGTCGCATCGCGCTGCGGCTGATTCGTTCTGGGTCCGCAGTCGGAAGGTACACGTACCGCGGCCCGTCGTACTCGTGGCGCAGGTGTCCCTTGTCCTCCAGCAGCCGAAGCATGCCTCTCACCGCAGAGTTGCTCGGCGCATCAGGAAGATCCTCCAGCACTTCTGCCGCGGTCGCACGACCTCGGCGAAAGATGATTTCCATTATCTGGCGCTCGCGGCTTCCGAGCTTTTCAAGCGGTCCGGCACGTTCCATTTGGCTGCCTCAGGTGAGTCTACGCAGGCAACATGTCAGTGGATTAACACCATGTCAATAGGTTGACAGTAACCTTACATCTGCGCCAAGAACCATGCCTGAGCGGTGGTATTTGCAGAGGGAAAATCGCCCATTTTCGAGGAACATCCCGATAGCTTTCATGTAGTAAACGAGTACGCCCGTGCGCGTCACGAGTGTCAGTCATCTTTGTGAGGTTACATGACCCGACTGAAGACTGCTGCACTGCTGTTTCTCTCGCTTCCGATGATCGTGAGCTACGATCGGTCGCGCTCTGTGCCGAATCCGGTCGATGCGATCAGCGAAGCTGTGTCCGAAGCAACTGACAACATCAGCAGCAATCTTCGCGCGGGTAAGCACCTGGGGTTCGACACGTACGCGTATCCGGGCGACGACGCGATGCTCGCCTGGCGGCAGGACGGAGCGCCATACGAATGGGTCGGCTACTACCTGCCATCGGCGCCATGTCACAAGAGCGAGAGCTGGGCAGGAAAGCGGCAGACACTCGCCGACATGGGGTGGGGCGTTGCCGTCATCTATGTCGGTCAACAGGTGTGGAGCGGATCGCCCCGCCAGCGCGTTGTGACGACCAAATGGGTGACGAAGCGCGTGAGAACTGTTCGCCGCGTGAACGGTCGCAGCGTTGCGCGCTATGTGAGGAAGAAAGTCCCGGTGAAGACCGTGAGCTACGCGCGCGCTCAGCCCGGCCAGTCGTGCTCGACACATCTCGTGAGCGGCGCTCGCGGAACGAAAGACGCTGACGATGCGATCAAGCGCGCGGTGAACGAGGGATTCCCCCGCGGCACGCTCGTCTTCCTCGACATCGAAAGAATGGAGAAAGTTCCGTCAGCGATGCGCGACTACTACCAGGCTTGGACTCGTCGCGTCCTCGAGGAAGGCACTTATCGCCCGGGCTACTACGTGCACGACTTCAACGCCAAGCAGATCTACCGCGATGTCGCGAGTGTCTTTGTCGACGCGGGCAAGCTCGATCAGCCGGCGTTCTGGATCGCGAGCGGCCGCGGATTCACTGAGGACAAGGAGCCGACGGATGTCGGACATGACTTCGCAGCCGTATGGCAGGGAATCCTCGACGTCGTCCAGACTCACAACGGTGTGCAGCTGCCGATCGACGTGAACGTCTCTGCAGTGCCATCGCCGTCGGCAACGGAGTAGGCTGCGGCGGAGTAAGAGTAGAGACTCGAAAAAAAAGCCACCTAGCGTTTGCGACGGATTCTCGCAAAGCTTAGACATGACGCAACCAGTGACACGCCTCGTCGGCCCGCATCAGGGAATGCCGGTGAGAACCGCAGGCGTGCCACTCGAGAGAGCAAAGGCAGCGATGCTGATGGTGCACGGACGCGGTGCGACTGCGGAGAGCATTCTCTCCCTCGTGGATGCGATCGACGTGGAAGGATTCGCCTATCTCGCACCGCAGGCGTCGGGCGGCACCTGGTATCCGAATTCTTTCATGGCTCCGATTCCTGGTAACGAGCCTGGGATTACATCGGGCCACGCTGCGATCGGTGATGTTCTCGCAACCATCGCTGCTGCAGGACTCACGTCCGGGCGCACCATGCTCCTCGGTTTTTCGCAGGGCGCGTGTCTTTCGCTCGAGTACGCTGCACGTCATGCTCGACGCTACGGCGGAATTGCCACGCTGAGCGGCGGACTCATCGGTCCTGACGGAACGCCGCGCGATTATTCCGGAACCTTCGATGGAACGCCGGTGTTTCTCGGGTGCAGCGACGTCGACGGCCACATTCCCGCCCGTCGCGTACTGGACTCGGCGGAAGTGCTCGAGCGAATCGGCGCG
>JBDTNA010000172.1:0-6960 GCA_039933985.1 Gemmatimonadales bacterium
AAGGGCTGCCGCTTCGCCTCGGACGGCGACGCTGAGGTTTTGCTGCAGGCGCTGAAACACTGGGGACTGGCGTGTGTGGAGCGATTGCGCGGCATGTTTGCGTTCGCCTTTGTTGACATCGGGCGCAAAGAGCTCGTACTCGCGCGGGACCGATACGGGGTTAAGCCACTTTCGTATGAGAGGAACGGCGCAGGAATTCGTTTCGCATCGGACCTCCGTGCTCTGCGCTCCTTGCCCAACGCCAGCCGAGAAATCGACGTTGAGTCCGCGTATCTCTTCATGGCGCTGGGTTACGTCCCCGCCCCTCACACAATTCACCAAGGTGTCCGCAAGGTGAAGCCGGGTCACTACGTTCGCGTACGCTGGTCAGACAGCGGAGTAGACGACGTTCGGGAGCATCCCTACTGGAACATGCGCGAGCTGCATGGCAACGCTCACGACTTCGATTCGATCAACGGGAGTTTGTCCGACGAATTCGAGCGACGCGTGACGGACGCCGTTCGCTGCCGGCTCATCAGCGACGTACCAGTCGGAACACTGCTGTCAGGAGGAATCGACTCAACCCTGGTGACGAGCTTCAGTCGAGAGATCTCGGACCATCCTGTGCCCTCGTTCACCATGGGCTTCGACGACCCGAGACTGGATGAAGCTCCCTTCGCGAGAGCGATCGCGAACGCGCTCGGCGGCGATCATCACGAATTTCAGATGACCGACGCCGACGTCGAAGATGTGTGGAGCAGAATGTGGACTGCCTATGATGAACCATTCGCCGATAGCTCGGCGATACCAACCCTGATGCTGTCAGGTCACGTTGCGTCGAGCGTCAAGGTTGCGCTGACGGGGGATGGCGGTGATGAGGTCGGCTGCGGCTATGACTGGCATCGGTCGTTGAATCGTCTCGATCCATTCGGTGGTGATTGTGAGGAAAACGTCGCCGATTCGCATGCGGAACGGATGGCCAGGTTTCGCCGGTGGCATCGTATCCCCGAGGGACGTGCCATCGATCGCGCCGGCATATGGAGCGCATTGCGTACGGGTCTGTCGGACGAGATGCTTGGCGTGCTGCCTTTTGCGGACGCCACCTCGCAAAAACCCCTTAGCGAGTACTTCCGGGAGTGGTCGCGCGACCTCGATCAGGTCGAAGATTGCTTCATGTGGGCGGGACAAATGGATCTGCTCACTTACCTTCCCGACGATTTGATGGTCAAAGCGGATCGCGCGAGCATGAGCGTGGGACTGGAGCTGCGATCACCGCTCCTGGATCATGAGCTTGCCAGCTGGTTGCTTCGGTCTCCAGTTGCCTCCCGTTTCGATCAGACAACGGGAATAACGAAGGTTTTGGCCAGGAAGTCGCTTGCACGCAGGATCTCGCCGGACTTGCTGGCGAGACCGAAGCAGGGTTTCACGGCACCACTGGAAAAATGGCTTGGGGGACCGCTGGCTGATTCAATGGCGGACGCGCTGGAGCGGCTCGAAGCTGGCGATCTGGATCCGATCGTGCTGCCCCGTCGATCCAGCAGCTGGAACAACTGCGACCCGGCAATTCGCGACGAAAATATTGACTTCCTGTGGCGAGTGATAAGCTTCTCAGAATGGAGAAAGCAAGCGGGGAGCCTGTGACGGCGGGAGATCCCATTACGGGAGAAGATTTTGCAGCTCTTCGTGAAGAGCTTCCCGCGCACGGCGCCGATTCATGGCGACAGGTTCCGTGGCACATTTCCCTGTCAAAAGCTGTCCGTACAGCATCGCGTGAGAACAAGCTGCTTGCAATGGTCGTCCGGAGCGGTCATCCCCTGGGATGCACGTGCAACAATGGGTTGGTTGACCGCGCGTCGATCATTGGAGATCCCGAAATCGGCGCTCTCCTCGCAGCGAAGTTCATACCTGTGGCCGTCGATCAACACATCCATCGACGTCTGAATAATTCAGACGGCCGGATGTTCGCCGATCTCGTAACGCGGTCAGGGCAGTTTATTGACGCGCCGACACAGGGCTTCTATGTCTTCACCAGCACTGGTGAGCTTCTGTCCTTCCGACACACGCTGGAACCACAGGTGGTAAAGCAGATGCTCACTGGCGCACTCGAGAAAGCCGACGCACGCCCTTCTACCTCCGGTTGGACCGAAGAGCCTGACGACGCTGAATTCACGCTCAACGCTCCACCGGGAGTAGTCGTCCTCGACGTAGTATCGAAAGTCCTTGGCGGTTACGACGCACCGGCGGGTAAGCGCGAGCGAATCTTGCAGTCCTCGCGGGGGCGCGACCACTGCTGGATTCGCCAGGACGAGGTAGCGAACCTCTTGGAGGGCATCATGCCCGACAGCCTTCTCTTCCGGATGGTGCGATACCACCTCGTGGACAACACTCGCGGTGAGGCGCCGATGTGGCACTGTGAACAAATCCACGGCGCCGAAGCGAAGTTGCGCAACGGCCGGCTTGTCGGGTCAGCTCGGCTTGGCACGGCCGGACTTCGCCGCGGATATGAGCCCTCGCTCTTCGGCGCGATCGACGGCAAGGATGGAGTCCTGACGCAATTCGATGTCGTTGCCCGCGGCCTCGCGTGGGGTCGTGGTTACTTCAATAGCGGCGCGCCGCGTGGCAGGTATCCGATGGCCGTGCGTTTTACTTTGGCGCAGGGCGCGTGGCCATTTGATGGCATCCCGCCCGGAGCAGCCCGTACGAGAGCTGACGAGTATCTCGGCATCCCGGTGGCGGCGATATGACCGCCATTGCACTGCTCACGAACAAGGAGGCAATTCTCGACGAGTGCGCGAGAGCGTCACTGCACGTTGAACACGTTCCATATTTCTACGAAGTGCACCTCGGCATGCCATGCAACGAGAAGTGCATCATGTGCGTGCCGGATGGCAAACATAAACGGGATCAGATTTCTTTCGAGGAATTCACCTCCTTCTTCGATCAGATCAAGCCCGTCGCTGAACACCTCACGCTCATCGGCGGTGAGACGTTCATGTATCCGTGGTTCAATCAGGTGCTGGATCTGATGGCGCAGCACCCGATCACGATCACGATCATCACGAATGGCACGATGCTCACCGAGAAAATCACCCCGCGACTAACCTCGCTTCACGCCCTTGAGTTGAAATTTTCGATCGACGCGGCCACGCGGGACACGTACTATCGCATACGGGGCCGAGATGTCTTCGACAGAGTCATTGCGAACGTAGCGCGGTTCTCCGAAAAGACGCGTGATATGCCCAACATCCGGCGTATTCTCGTCTACGTCGTAATGCGCGAAAACCTCGACGAGGTGCTTCCGTTCGTCGATCTCGCGCGAAGCCTCGATATGCATCGAGTTTATTTCCAGCCGGTGAAGCATGTGAGGACGTGGAAGGTAGAGAATGGGACAGGCTGGCTTTTTGACGGCAGCGTGCAGTCGTGCGAATCATTCAGCGACGAGTACAACGACGTAATGCGACAGGCGCGCGACAAATGCGAGCTTCTTGGCCTTGGTCATGACATCACCATCCTCTAAAACCGTGGAGAAGCGGTATTTCTGCACCGAGCCATGGGTCGGCATGTTCACGATCCAGACGAATTCGGACGTAACGTTCTGCCCATGCTTCCTGAAGATGAAAATTGGCAACCTGAAGGAATCGTCGATTCAGGAAGTCTGGAATGCAGAGCCACTTGTCGAGCTCCGTCGTTCTTTCAGCGAAGGAGTGTTGCCGGAGCCGTGCAGGGGGCAGCTGTGCCCGGTGGCCGTCGGGGCCGACGACGATAGCTGAGTATGGACCAGATTGCGCAGACCAACCTCCAGCTTTACAATCAGCTTCGACTCGAGGGACGCTCGCCTGACGACCTGGGGTTGATACGGCGATGCTACGAGCTCGGTGTGGCGTTGTACACAGGGGCGTTTCAGGGCGACGGCAAACCCTTTGTTGCGCATACGACCGGCGTTGCGAGCATCATGGGCAAGCTTGGCGTTTCGTCTGTTGTCGTTGGAGCCGCATGCATTCACAACGTGTACGGCAATGGGAATTTCGGTGATGGTCAGTCGGAAGTTGCGTCGCCCTATCGAAGAAGCGTCGTAAGAGATGCCGTTGGTGACGAGGTCGAGGAGTGTATTTACCGGTTCAGGTCGTTCCGCCTGGATTCCGAAACGATCGGAGAGATTTCGTCGCGACTCGACCAGCTCGACGCCCGCGACAGGGATCTGGTGACCATGGACCTCGCTGATCACCTTGAGAAATACGCCGACTACGGAGTGCTATACTTCGGCGACGGCGCCTGGATCACCGACTTTGTCGAGAAACACATGAACGCATTGATCGAGATCGCCAACCGTCTCGGTCACGCGCAGCTTGGAATTGCCCTCGCAGACGCTGTCGACGAAACGGCGCGTCAGGTGATACCGACTGAGCTGAAGCGCGAGACAGAGCACACGGCGATCGAGCTGGTCATGCCGCAATCCTGCATGCTTCGTCCCGACATCCCGGCGAGAAGGGTCAGCTAAATCAAGCGACGCAGCGAGGCAACGGCCTTCCCTGTCGCTTTTCCGAAATTGAACACTTTCCAGTAGAGCGATTCATTTGGCCGCGGCTCGCGGGCTGCGGGGCGTCCGCGCTCTCTTCCGGAGACAAAAGCCCGAACGAACTCCTCGTGCTTGTTCAGCAGGGAGATCGAATGGTACCCGTGGGCGTAGCCTTCGGCGATCAGTCCACCGAGACTTCGCTCGTTCCGATGGTACACCACCGCCGCAGGCTCGTGGACGATACGATATCCGGCTGCAACGATGCGATACGCCAGATCGCAATCCTCACAGCGAAGCAGCTCCTCGTCGAACGGACCGGCCTTCTCCAGAACAGAGCGTCTTGACGCCCAGTTCATTGTGATCGCATACGGCGGAGAGTAATGCTCGATTGCCAGCTGATGGTCGTGGATCCTTTCGCCGAACTCCTCGACCGCATTGCAGGGCTTGATGGCGCGTATCATCCCGCCGGCAATTCCCACCCCAGCATCCTTGAGAGGTGCGATGATTCGGGCCAGCCAGTCGCGATCGACCACACAGTCCGCGTCGGTGAACGCCACAGTCTCTCCCATCGCCCTGCGCAGTCCGCAATTTCGCGCGGCGGCAGGTCCTCTCTTTGCTTCATGAAGAATGACAGCGCGGTCGTTGTATAGATCGAGAATCTTCCGTGTGCCATCGGTCGACGCGTTGTCGATCAGCAGCAGCTCGAAGTCATCCCGGGGGAACGACAAGGCGAAAATCGATTCGACACATTCTCCGATTGTTCGCTCGCCATTGTAGATCGGAACGATGACGGAAACGCGAGGCACGATCATGCCGAGACGAGCGAATTGCCGGAAGCTCGCCAGCCCATTTGCCTGAAGAACCGCAAGTAGCTCTCAAGCACATCGACCGTGTCCCACTTCTCTTCGAAATACTTCCGGGGACTGTAGGACTCGCGGTGCGTGAGGACATGCAGCATCACGTCGCCGAACTCGTCTTCCGACGCGAGCTCGCCGGTGACCCCGGACACTACCAGATGCTTGCCGCCTCGAATGTTTTCGTTGACGACAATCGGCAAGCCGGCGGCGACGCATTCCCACATCGAGGCGGGACTGGACGTCAAGTCACCAGGGTAAACTGCGATGCGCGATGCATGCAACAAATGAGGGACTTCCATCTCGTTGAATCGCGTCGTCGTAATTCGGGTGCCGGCGAGGTCGAGCTCGGAAGAGTCGACGGGATGCAGGTGCCCGCTCAACCCCGACTCCCGAGCAGCCTTGACCAGCAGATCATGACGTTTGCCCTCGTAGCAGGCGGCGAGATATATAAAATCCCATTTCGTTTCCGCCCCTGTCGGCTGGAGCGCGAGGGTGTTCGACACCGGGATGTACATCATGCACCGCTCGTCGTAAAACTCCTCCGAGTCTACGAGATAGCATTCGGCTCCTGTGTTGCCGATGCGATCGCGACCCTGTCGCAGCGTCGGGACATGAACACGAAATGTCTTGTTCTCCAATAGATCCAGAATCGGCTGACCGCCGGAACCATAATTGATGTAGAGACGCGGATAGCCGTGGCGGTTCAAATACGCCTGCACATCGTCGGCGTCGTGAAACATCACGCGAAGAATGCCGTTGGCGTGATACTCGGTTCCCCGATCGTCCGCGAAATCCCAGAACTCCACTTCGTCGGCAACACCGTGGTTCAACAGGTAGGTGCCCAGCGCATAGATGTGGAATCCCCAGTTGTGCCGCTGGTCGAATAATGACGGAGGATCGACGCGGGGTGGCTTTACATGCGTCGCCCAGCTCGCTTCGTAGTCGATGCCGCCGGCGACGGGGTCTCCGAAGTTCGCGATAACTACTTTCATGATCCTGAGAAGTACCCGCGTCCTGTCACAGTGAATGTTGTTGAAGCACACGATCGTACACGTCGACGCGCGTGTCCCAGGTGTGATGATCCACGATGTAACGAACGGCAGGCGCTCGATCCCACGACGCGCGCGCAGCCTCTTCGATTCGTTGCGCCATGCCGACCATATCACCGTTATTCACAACAAATCCCAGTCCGGAGTTGCGCACCACGTCGTCGTTGGGAAAACCGGATTCGCTCACAACGGGAAGACCTGCTCTGAGATAGTGATAAATCTTTGTGCTCTCGTTGTTGTGCATGAAGGAACCAGCGGAAACGACGATGCCAACGTCAGCGTGGCCGAAGAAATTCCACGCTTCGTCGTGCGAAACAGCCCCAAGATACGTCACGCACCCGGGGTCGACCTGGCTCACATCGCCGAACCCGATCATGTACAGCCGGCACCCACGACCGCAGAGAAGCTCGCCGATCTCATTTAGCTTCGCCACCAGAACGTCATTGGCTTCTGCCTGATGATCGCGTGTGTACACGTTGCCGGCGAATAAAACCCGCGCGTCCCCGCCGGCAGGATAGGGATCCGTTCCGAGCGCCGGTATCTCTCTATCCGCGGCGCC
>JBDTNA010000173.1:0-6921 GCA_039933985.1 Gemmatimonadales bacterium
ATCCTCGATCATCGATTGTAGTTCGTCCTGGTTCCTCAAGGGTCTTCAGTCCTCAGTCCTCGAGGTCCTTAGTCCTTGGTCCTCAGTTCGACGGCGTCGGTTCCATCCACCAGATTGACCATTGCCCTTTCGCAAATTTCCGCGTGGGTGTGTGTCTCGTTTGGATCTGCTTGAGGTGGTCGCCGAACCACCGCACTGTATCGGTCTGATGCTGGATCAGCCAACCCGAGATCGGCTTGGCTGCATCCCGATCGATATAGGCCTGGCGTCGCTCAGGGGACAACGTCCCGATTATCTCATATGGCTTCGGAAGCCACGACGTTTCGCTCATGATTGGCTTGCCGTTTTCGCCACGCCATGCCGGCAGAACGAGCCTGCCATCGGCAATTCTCACTACAGGATCGGTCGGCTCGGCGCCGGATTCACGCATCAACGACTCGAGCTCCTGGTCCATCAGCGGCACCTGATCGGTGAAGCGCGACGGGGAATGCTGCTCAGTTCCGAGATTTTCCCCGAGCTTGGGGTGGCCGAGTGTGAGGGCGAATGGAATGGTGAAGACGGGAACAAGTGCCACCCTCGCGTAAGAATGCCACGGGCGGAATGGCATGTCGCGCACAATGACTACCAGGATCGCGAGCGCGATGAGAAGAACGGGAATGATGCTCAGCAGATTCGCGGGGTGACTGCGCGAAACGAAATAACTGCTCAGCGACCACACTCCACCCCAGATGCCAGCCGCGACTGCAAAGCGG
Organism: Gemmatimonadales bacterium; assembly: GCA_039933985.1. Lineage (GTDB taxonomy): Bacteria > Gemmatimonadota > Gemmatimonadetes > Gemmatimonadales > Gemmatimonadaceae > UBA4720. The sequence goes on from JBDTNA010000173.1 coordinate 753, forward strand.
AAATCCCGCCAATTCTCTACCAGCAGCGCTGCCGCAACGGTCGATGTGATGAAGAACACGAGCAGCAGATACCATACTGCTCCGGTCGTATCTATCGGCAGCGCACCAAACCCTCGGCTATACAGAAGACCGTATTCGATGTATCCGGCCATGTCAGGGCCGATGCCGATCGACAGTCGGTAGATGATCCACACGATCATGTAGAGAACAAGCGCCATCACGAAAGGGATCGCACTCGAGATTACGAAGCGCCGAACGATCGACGACTTGCTCATGTGACTCGCCTTTTCCGATGCGGCCTTCTGGATGAGGAACGCCAGGAAAGCCGGGAACCAGATGGCTGTGCAGTAGATCGCCGACTCGAACGACCACGCGAGCGACGTTAGCCAGATGAGATGACCTGTCACGGGGAATCCGATTCGACCGGGTCTCGCCTTCTCGCCGCGCTGGCTATCGAATGCCCAGAGCAGATAAACGAGCATCACGAAGCACCACAGGAATCGCACTGGGCCGCCGGACGGTGTCATCTGAGCCGGCAGAATCAGGTCGGCTGCGCGCGGCCGGAAAAACAACGTCGTGAAAACAACGCCGGCAGAGAGCAGCAGATTGCCGATTCCGGATTTCATTCTGCGCAGCACGATGAACATCGTGATGGCGACAATCGCGTAAACGAGCGACTGATAGAACCAGAAGGACTGCCACGAGCTTCCGGGAAATGCAGTCGGGATAAGGATGCTGAGAAAACCGTATTGGGATGGTGTGTCGCGCAGAAGCCATCCGCCCTGCCTCAGCTGCTCGATCGGGCCGGTCCAGAATCCCCAGTGGTAGAACTCGACCATCGGATTGGTACGGAAGCTGAACGCAACCAGGCCGATGAGCGCCACTGCCGTAAGAACTCGCTCGACACTCCTGGACCATCGCCGTGCCGATCGGAGAGTACCTTCGCGAATTCCGAGACGGGGAACTCCCAGGAACACGAGGAAGAGCGCGATCAACACGGCGATGATCTGGCGTGCGCCCGCGACGAACCACGTTTTTCCCCCTTCCCAGTAGACCAGCGAGCCCGCAAATGTCCACGCGATGATCGCTACCAGAACGAACAACAATAGACCGAGCGACTCGCTGCGTGATATCTGAAAGCCCTGGAGCGGCTTTGCTTCATCGACCACTGTCGCTACCGCAGGGATGAACGCGAGTAACAAGAGGTCCATGCGCCCTTGCACCAGGAACAGCAGCGCAATCCAGAGAGCGAACACAACCGCCGACGCTTTCACGATCGTCTGCGCATACACACCGAGGACGCGAGGCACAACTAGACCGATGATCAACACCGCGAGAGGGAATGCCGTGAGGAGCGACATGTATACAGCCCACTCAACCGTCTCCGTCTGCCCTGCTCTGCCGAGTAGCCGGATAAGCTTCGGAATGAGGTCGTAGCCCCAGACAACAAACAATGCAGCAAGGGACGCGACCCACAGCGGCTCACCAGCGCGTGCGATTGCTGTCGCCGCGGCCGGAAGCGGCCGGCGCTTCGGCGTCACTACCTCGCCGTCGCCGTCAGCCATCGACAGTCGCGAGAAGGCCCGCCGCGGCAAGCTTCTCCGCTGTTTCGACCGCCTCCTCCGGACTCACTCCGATGTAATCGGCAAGATCGACCAGATCGCGCGTTCCATCCGAGTACGCGAGAATGTTCGTCATCGCGCGCACCGCGTATCCGGCGCCACGCGTGCTCAATGTGGGATACAGCCCGCGCTTTCCGAGCTGCGGCTCGCACGGCGTCGTCGCCTTGTAAACGTGATTGTGCTCGATGAGCTCGATTGTTTTTCTCAGTGCCTCGAAGCCGCCCTGCAAACCACCAGGCGTAACGACGGCGAGATTATCGAGCGAGGTGTGATACTCCGGATAGCTGTTGTATCGCGTTCGCATGATCGACGCGACCGGGAGATCGACGCCCGGACTGCAGTATTGCCGTTCGTCACTTCCGCGATCGAGATACGAATATTCGATGTAATCAGGGGCATGGCGCCGCATCACCAGCTTCGCTGCTCGATCGGCAAGCGTGTTTCCTGCGCGCGAATGAAGCAGCGAATACGCGCGGTCATCGCCTACGCACGTCACCACGTATCCGGCGATCACATTCTCTTTCAGTTCAGCGAGATGTTTGCTGAGATAGACAATCGCGCCGATAGTTTCGGGGACGAACACGATGCGATAGCTGAAACGCTTGTCCGGCAGCGACGCTATCCATCGCGCGAGAGCGGTCGCAACCACGGGCCCCGAGAGCTCGTTGTTCGCCATCGACGGATGGCATACGTAGGTCGAGAGAAAAATCTCTTTCTTCTCGCGTCCCGGAATCAGCACTTCGCCGTAAGTGAGCGAGCCAGGTTCCAGCGTGCTGTCGATCACGACATGATAGCGCCCGTCGCGAAGCGCTTCGCGCTGCGAATGCGGAAGACAGAATCCCCACCGCTTCACGTAATACGACGTGATATACGGTACGGCCTCCGGCTGCTCGGGCAGCGAATGCAGGTGCGGCTCCAGCTCCGCGAGCGTCAGCCACTCATCGACAGGCATCGAGTACCCGACGACGTGCAGATTGCTTCGCGAAAAATCCACGACGCGATTCCCGACCTCATCCTCGATATACGCGCCCCGAATGTTCCACTCATCCGGCACGGTCCAGTCGAACGCCTGCGTTCCGGATTTCACCTCGTGAACGGTCAGCGACGGAATGATCTTCTGGAGATAGGCGAGAGTTTCGCGAACTCCGTCGCCGGTGAGACTGCGGCAGATCGGAAATAGATCCGAGGCCCAGCCATGCATCTCATGTCCGATTCCCTCGATCACGATGCACTCCACGTCGGCTCGGGGGCCTCGAAATCACCGATCTCGAACCTGCGACCCTTCTCTTCAATCGCCGCTTCGACCCACTTCCGTGTTTTTTCATCCAGAAGCGCAAACGGATCGCGACGGATGTCGCTCACCCACAGCTCGCAAAGCCTTCGCGCCGATGCAGCGAGCACTTCCGGATGGTCCTCGATACGACGGCACACACCTGCAGCGAGCGCTTCGTCGAGCAGGCGCTGCCAATCGTAGTCGAGCCCCGTTCCGAGCGGACGCACGTGATAGTTGAGCGATCCCTCAATCGTCGCGCCATCTGCCATCACCACTTTCCCCGGAAAAATCTTGTCATACCGATACACCGGCCCACCCGACAATCGCTCGGCGTAATGAACAATGGTGTTGTAGTGAAACGTGTCGCCATAGTAAAGAACAACACCGTCCGCCTTCACCAACCCGGCGAAAATGGAGTCGCTGCCGAATGGATCGGTATCGGCCCCCCATGAGGGAAGCGGTGCAGGTCCGTTTCCGCCGATCGAGAACATCGGAATCGGCGTTCGCCACTCAGCGTGCGCGACGCGGAATCTCTCCGGAATCGGACCGAGCTGCGACACGCTGGTTCGAACATCGAAAACGTGAGACTTCGGAAACTCGTAGTTGAACGACGGGAGCCACAGAACGCGCCCTTCAGCGGCTTCCTTCAATAGAGAGATGTGCGAGTCGAGATACGCATCGCGGTCACGCACGGACTGTACGAGGCGAGCGGTTCGAAACGGATCCGAATGAACGAAGACCGGACCACCGCCCATCTCGGAGATGAGGCTCGAGATCTTTGCGGAAACGCTCACTTCTGCTTGAACCGGTGACTCACGGCGACTTTGTCGATGATCACCTTGTGCGGCGATAGCTGTTTCTGAAGGTGCGAGCGAAAGTGCGACATCATCGCGCGGCGGTCGAGCGTGGCGCCTTCCTTCGGCTCAACGGTCACTTCGATGTGCTGCCCTGTGATCGGATTTGGCACGCCGATGACCTTGGCACGCAGCACGTCGGGATGCAGAAGCGCTACCCTCTCGACTTCGCCGGGAAGGATCTTGAGTCCACCGACGTTCAAGATCTCCTTGGCGCGTCCCACAACCTTTATATAGTCGCCTTCCTGCTCGACGATGTCGCCGGTGTCGTACCACCCATCCACGAAGGGTGACGGCGCGTTCAGGTAGCCGAGCATGCGGTTGTCGGAGCGGATGTGAAGGACGTCGTCGACGATGCGCGTTTCGATTCCCTTCCCGCCGATCTGCATCCACAAACTGTCCCGTTCCTTCGACTTGACCTGGAACACGCCGAGCTCCGACAGGCCATAGGTCTGCCTGAAATCCACGTTGGGAAGCAGGTCCGCAAGACGCTTCAGCGTTCCCTGATCCATCCGCTCGGTGCCATACGTGACGACGCGCAGGTCTGGGAACTTCATCGTATCGAACACGCCGGAGAGCAGCATCATCCGAAGAAACGTCGGCGTCGTCGGCAGCAGCTCGACGCGATGCTTGGCCATGTCTGCGGCGATGACTTCAGGAGTTCGCTCGGACGGAACGATGACGACTCCGCGATTGAACAGCGTATGCAGCATCGTGTTGATGCCACCAGCGTGATCGAACAAGAGGAAATTCAGCGCGCGCAGCGGCGGCCGCCGAATCGCATACCGCTCGAGGAAATTGTTGAAGTCGTGCAGGATGGCCTTAGGCCGTCCGGTAGTTCCAGATGAAAAGAAAATGATTCCTGGATGACCGCGCTGCCGCAGTTCCCCAACCAAAGGGTTTTCTCCGTGACTCCGTGACTCCGTGGCAGGCGGTTGCAGTTTTTCGATCTTCCCGTTCTCGATTCTAAACTCCGCCCCCCCCGATTCCAGGAAATACTCATGGTCCGCCCGAGTCCCCTCGGTGAGCGGCATGAGAATCACTCCTCGATCCAGAAGCTCGAGCATCATCGCGATCGTGGGCCCATCGAAGTCCCCGATCAGGGCAACGACAGCACCGGAAGGAATGTCGCTGGAATCCAGTCCCGGCTGAGAAGCGATGTCGTCATAGGCGAGGCCGCCTTTCGGACCGATCAGGAAAGGCTCGTGGTTCCCGGCGTTGCGCTTGCCGAGCTCCTCGAGAATGCGCACTGCTACGCGCCGCCGACGTTCAGCGTCTGGCCGCTGACCATCGAGCTCTCCGGGCTTAGCAGCATCGAGACGATGTTCCAGACGTCTTCAGGTGTTCCCTGCCGAGGGATGATCTGCTGCGCGACTACAGCATCAACTTTGTCCCGCGGCACTTTCGCGAGAAGTGCCGTATCGATCGGACCGGGCGCGATAGCATTGACCGTGACGCCATGCGGTGCCATCTCGCGCGCGAATACTCGGGTGAATCCTTCGACGCCTGCTTTCGACGCGATGTAGATCGCCTCGCCCTTGATGGCGAGCGGTACTCCCAGCGTCGAGAAGTTGATGATCCGTCCGCCTCCCCGCTTGATCATTGCCGGTGCGATCTGCTGGCAGCAGAAGATCGTCCCCAGAAGATTGGTCTCGATTATCCTCTTCACGGTCTCGGCTGGTGTAGTCACGACGAGATTCATCGAAGCGATTCCGGCTGCGTTGATCAGCGCGTAGACACTCCCGTCGCGGCGAAACTCTTTCAGGACTTTGGCGACTGACACCGAATCAGAAACGTCAACGGCACGCGACTCGAACTCGGCACCTTCCGGGGCAGTTCGCCCAAGACCAACCACACGGTAACCGCGCGAATGCAGCTGCTCGGCGCAAAAGCGGCCAAGTCCGCGCGAAGCACCAGTGACGATGACCGTATCCATTTCTTCTTACGCGTCCGCGGTGAGCTCGGAGATATGACGTGAGAGGCTTCCCACGCTTCTAAGGACACTCCGCGCCTCTGACATTGCGCTGTCGCTCGACCAGTCGAAGTGCGCGTTCATCTTGTCGCGCGCGAAGTCTTCCGCCGCTAGCAATAGCATCACCAGATCGGCCGAGTCTACAACTCTTCCCGTGCCGACAAGAACTGTGTTCTCGGTAATACTTTCCGGTGGCTGGCCGGTGAGGTTCGCTACTTCTTCCTTTAGGAACGATTCGATTTCTTTGTAATCAGGATTCATGGAGACATTGTGACGCGAGTGAGCTAACGCACCGACCAACAGACGAACAGACGAACAGACTAAGACCTAACTGCTCAACTACAAACGATCTGCACGGATTACGCGGATCGTCACGGATTTAGAACCAACCCGCGTCCAAGAGTCGTTGAGAATTCCGGGCTTTTCTTTCTTGTTTTTAACAAACAAA
>JBDTNA010000174.1:0-6917 GCA_039933985.1 Gemmatimonadales bacterium
GCAAGCTCTTCCGCCACCTGCGTGTGAAGAATCCACGACTGCGCGTCGATCGTGGTCTCTTCATTGATCGGCAGCGGACAGCGCCGCGCAACTTCCTTCACGAGCTCGACACCCAGGTCGAGCCGTTTCAGCTGCGCGGCAAGGTCGAAGCAGAGCGTGGTCTTTCCGACACCGTGAGTGCCCACGAACGCGAGCTTGAGTCGGCGGCGGCCAGAGCCGTCAATCGGAAGAGCTTCGCGCGCGATCGTCATAGCCGGCGGACATTAACCGCCGGAAGGCGCGGCGGAAAGGCTCCGGGCAGGCCTCGCGCCCGAAGCGTTCACCCGAACATCTTCGTTGCCTGTAATCGTCCTGAAAGGTGAGCCAACTATGCTTCGATCTGCGAAATGAGCGAGGTATCTGATTTCATCGTCGCGGCGTGCGTCCCACTCGACAGGAGCCATGTGTCGGGTAACCTCGAGCGAGCCGAGGCGCTCCTCACTAAGCATCCCGAGGTCGCGACCGACAGCATCTATACGGCTGCAATCCTCGGCGACGACGCCGGTGTGCGACGATTCCTCGACGCCGACGCTTCCCTTGCTACTCGGAAGGACGGTCCACATGAATGGGACGCGCTGACGTACCTGTGCTTCTCGAGATACCTGCGCCTCGATCGCAATCGGTCGCAAGGATTTGTCGCGGCCGCCGGTGCGCTCCTCGACGCGGGGTCCAGCCCAAATACAGGATGGTGGGAAAAAAGTCATGGGCCGAAGCCCGAGTGGGAGTGCGCGCTCTACGGAGCCGCGGGAGTTGCGCACCATCCGGAGCTGACCCGGCTCCTGATCGAGCGCGGGGCAGATCCGAACGACGGCGAAGTCACCTATCACTCACCCGAAGCCTACGACAACCGGGCACTAGAGGTCATCGTCGGCAGCGGCAAGCTCACTCCCGACAGTCTCGCAACGATGCTGCTGCGCAAGCACGACTGGCACGACTTCGACGGAATTGTATTTCTGCTCGAGCACGGCGCCGACCCTAATCGGTTGACACACTGGCTGCGCACCCCGATGCAGCACGCGATGGCCCGCGACAATGACATCGATATCATCAAGGCAGTCCTCGACCACGGTGGAAATCCGAGCTTTCCTCCAGGCCCGATGCCGCCGATCTCGATCGCTGTCTCGCGCGGACGCGGGGACGTTCTCAGGGAGTTGGCGATCCGAGGGATCCCCATGGACCTCACGGGTGTCGAGCGCCTTATTGCAGCTTGCGCGCTCGATGATGCTGCGGCGATTGAGGCCCTCGTGTCGAGCGAGCCAGAGCTGGTCGCCGAGCTGCTTTCCGATGGCGGCAGACTCCTCGCCGAATTCGCTGGAGTGGGCAATGCAGAGGGTGTTGGACGGCTGCTCGATCTCGGAGTCGGGGTCGCTGAGCGATACCATGGCGATGGATACTTCGACATCGCGCCCTCCAGCACCGCACTGCATGTCGCCGCGTGGCGCGCCCAACACTCCACCGTTAATCTCCTGATCGAGCGAGGTGCACCGGTTGAAGTGAAAGACGGCGCCGGCCGCACACCCATCGCACTCGCCATTAAGGCCTGCGTCGATTCATACTGGTCGTACCGGCGCTCACCCAATTCAGTCCAGGCGCTCCTCGATGCCGGAGCTTCTACCGACGGAATTCCCATGCCCACTGGCTACCCTGACATTGACGTGCTTCTCGAGGCAGCTTCAAAATGACGGCCAAGACCCGGTGGAACGTTTCTGGCACTCGGCCCGACGGAGGCATTAACCCGATGATGATGAAAGGCCACACGATGTCGCGCCTGTTCCTCGCGATCCTTTGCGCGTCAACACTGACTGTCTTTTCGGGCTGTATACCCAAGAAGAGACCGCCAACCGATGTAAAACCGGAAGAGATAGAATCGACCGTTCTTTTCATCGGCGATGCGGGCGAGCAGGATCCGCGTCGCAACAGCGGGATCCTGGACTCTCTGTCCTCGATGGCGGCTGAAGCGCCCGAGCGAACAACTATCGTGTTCCTTGGCGACAACGTTTATCCGTTCGGAATTCCGCGGGACACCAGCGAGTACTACGAGGACGCGCGCCGGCGGCTTCTCACTCAGGTGAATGCTGTTCCTGCCCGCGTGAAGGCCATTTTTATTCCCGGCAACCACGACTGGGCGGCATCTGGTCCGTCCGGGCTGTATGCAGTCCGCGCCGAGGAGAGAATGCTCCTCCAGATGGCGAAGGACCGCGGAAAGGACATTCGCATGCTTCCCGGGAACGGATGCCCCGGACCTGCCACGGTAGAAATGGGACGCCTGCGTCTCATCTTGCTCGATACGCAGTGGTGGCTGCATGACTGGATCGTTCGCGACGAGAGGTCTAACTGCGCAACCGATATGGGGGTTGTCACGGCCAACCTTCGCGAGATCGTGAAGTCGACGCCGGATGGACGCATCGCGATCGCCGCCGGCCATCACCCCATGATGACAGGCGGCCAGCATGGAGGGTACTGCGGAATAACGGGACCGTTTCGCCGGCTCAGCGGCCAGAGCCAGGACATTCTGTCCTCCCTCAACCGCAACATGCGCGATTCTCTCGAGGCGGCCTTCCGAGCGAAGCCACCCCTGGCTTACGCCGCCGGACACGACCACAACCTCCAGGTCATGAAGGGTACTCCGAGCGTGCAGTATCTGATGGTGAGCGGGGCTGGGTCTGCATCGAAGGCAGAGTGCGCCGTGTACCTGCGCGAGAGCTACTACGTGAGTCAACACCGGACGGGCTTCATGCGCATCGATGTTCTGAAGGGCAAGGGTGTGGTGCTCAGCGTGTTCGACTTCACCGGCGGCGGCGGTCGTGGCGACGCGTTCTCGCGCTGGCTGGAGGTGAAATGATGCGTGCTAGCTGGATTTTCGCAGGCATACTGTCGCTCGCGGCGTCAGTGCCAGGCGTTGCTGGATCACAAGCAACCGACCGTGAGATAGAAATCCTGAGATTGATGGGAACTCCGATTGGAGCGCTTTCGCCTATCTCGTTACCGATGGCGGCGAGCCGCAATCACAACTACTTCATCGGGCGGTTCCAGACGGGTCAACGCCGAAGCCCGGGCGGTACGAACCTGGCAGCTGCAGCGGTCGGTTTAGATCTGCAATACCGTGGCGGATCGATCTACGGTCTCACCGCCGGATACCAGGAGCGCGAGTGCCGGTTCGCCGGAGCGAGCTGCGGCGGACATGCGCTGTTCGGTGCGCGAGCGCAGATCAATCTCGTGACGGGGGGGTCAACGATGGCCGGCCTGCTTCGCGACAACAGCACGACCAGCACCTTCGGCACCGAGATTGGACTGGGCTACGCACCGAACGTGACCGACGGGATGAACGCGTGCACGATCGACTTCGGCCTTCCCTTCTCCGTCGCGAAGCGGCGGCAGCGACCGCGGTTCGTGACGTACATCACGCCGGGAGTAGCGTGGGACATGAGCTGCCGCTCGGGTGGACCCTCCACGAAGAAGAGTTATTTCACCGGATTTGGAATCGGGCTTCAACAGGTCGGCAACCGGTCGCTCGACATCTATCTCGGAATGCAGAAGGTGTTTCGATCGGAGGTCGGGTCGCAGCTCGGGATCAGCGTGACGTACGTGCGACTGCCCTGATTGAAACAGCGAGCGAGAATTAGTAGCGCTTTGTTACTAATTCTCGCCGTTCGAAAGCTGCCTCGCGGACGGGCCCCAGACTGACAATATTTCCGCGACCGAGCACTCGGAGCCGGGATGAGCACGACTGTTTCCAGGGACGCGAGATCGCGAATCGCTTCGCTCGATATCGTGCGTGGCGCTGTGATGGTCCTGATGGCGATCGACCACGTGCGTGTCTTTGCCGGCGTTCCAACTTCGGGAACGCCCGGCATCTTCTTCACTCGCTGGGTCACGCATTTCTGCGCGCCGGCTTTCGTATTCCTCGCCGGCACGGCAGCGTATCTGTACGGTGTCAAAGTTCAGTCGCGCACCGAGCTATCGAAGTTCCTTCTCGTTCGCGGCCTGTGGCTCGTGCTGCTCGAGCTTACCCTCCTGCGTTTTGGATGGACATTCAACTTCGACTACGCGTCGTTCACATTCGCTGGCGTGATCTGGGCGATCGGCTGGTCGATGGTGATTCTCTCAGCTCTCGTGTTTCTCCCGACCACTGTCGTCACGGCGATCGGAATCGCGATCATCGTTGGACACAACGCGATCGCGCCGCTCGTGTACTCGAACGAGTCGCCGTCATGGTTACTGCGGGTTCTCTACGCGGGCGGGAACTTCTCCGTCGGTCCAGCCATCAATGTCGTCGTGCTGTACGTGCTCATACCGTGGGTCGGCGTAATGGCAGCGGGATACGGCTTTGGTGCGATCATGAAATCATCTCCGGAAAAACGGAGACGCTTCTGCCTCACGGTCGGGACGGCCGCAATCGCACTCTTCATCGTGCTTCGCGCGACCGGCGTTTATGGAGATCCACGTCCGTGGACATCCGACATGGGCGTGCTGCCCTTCCTCAATCCTGCAAAGTATCCGACCTCATTGTTGTTCCTGCTGATGACACTCGGACCGATGCTGATCGCGATCGCGCTATTGGAAAACGCACGCGGCCGCATCGCACGCTGGCTTGGAGTGTTCGGCCAGGTCCCATTTTTCTATTATGTGCTTCACATTCCGCTCATTCACCTTACCGCGCTTCTCATCTCACTCGTTCGCACTCCGGAAAGCACGGGCTGGCTCGTTGCCAATCATCCGATGATGCCGCCGGAAGTTCCGAACGGATATCAGTGGAGCCTCCCGCTGCTTTATCTCGTCACCGCGATCGTCGTGACGGTTCTCTACTTTGTGTGCCGGTGGTACGCGCGCGTCAAAGCCGAGTCCGGTAGTTGGCTGCTCAAGTTGTTGTAGGGTGTTGACGCTCGACCTCCGCGATCGCGTACTCGGTCAACTCGGGCTATCGAAAGCTCCGGCTGCTGATCTGGACGGTCTTCGCGCCGTCTACGCAGCGTGGTGCGAGTCCGTGAATTTCGACAACGTCGCGAAGCTCGTTGCACTCACGACTGCTCCTCGAGAAGCATTGCCGGGAATCGACGCCAGTGAATTCTTCGAGCGCTGGCTCGCACACGGCGTTGGAGGAACGTGCTGGACTTCGAGCAACGCACTCTTCGAGCTCATCGCCTCACTCGGATTCGATGCCCGGCGCATCGCTGGATCCATGCGCGACACTGGTATTGTCTCGCATGGAAGTGTGAAGGTCGCCCTCGACGGTATCGACTGGCTTGTGGATTCATCGATGCTCACCCGCGTTCCTCTCCCCCTGACTGACTCTCTCTTCACCAGCGACGAGCCGGTGTTCTCGGCCGAGGTGGAGTATGTGGATGGGACTCACGTCGTGTGGACGGATCTTCCACCAAGTCCGACCTACATGCCGTGTCGTCTCCTTGTCGATCCGGCAACCCACGCATTCTATGTCGAGCGGTGGGAAGGTTCGCGAGATCGTAGTCCATTCAATCAGCGGCTGTATGCCCTTCGGAATGTCGGTGCCGATCGTCTCGTGCTAAGCGGACCGAGGCGAATTCACAAGACTCCCGCGGGAACGAAGACGGACGAGCTCAATGCGAGTCAGGTCTCGGAATCCCTGCGAGAAGAGTTTGGAATGTCGGGTGCGATACTCGAGCGCTTTCGCGAATCGGGAGCCCTGGCTGCGTCGCTCGAGCCTGTGTCCGGTCCGCCCCCGGCGCCGATCACGCGCAAGCGACCCTCTCAACGAAACTGTTGATTCTCCCAGCACGTACGGCCAGAGTTGCCGTCACACCGGCTCGGCAACGTCACTCGGAGGCAAGATGGATCCTGAGGTGGGAAACTTCGCGGTGGTGATGATCGTGATTGCCGGGTTTGCGACGGCAATGACCGCTCTTGTCCTCACTGTCAAAATCATTGTTCAGAAAACCAAACCCAAACCGGTCGCGTCCGAATGGAGTGTGCCCCGCATCGACGAAGACAGGTTCGCTCGGCTCGAAAATGCGGTCGATGCAATCGCGGTCGAAGTGGAGCGAATGTCTGAAGCCCAGCGATTCAGCGCAAAGCTCATGAGCGAGCGTCTTCCGTCGCCGTCAGGAGATTCCAGATAGTGCGGCGAGAAAAATTCAAACTGCTTTGACACACCGATTGCGCTGAAACTACAACTGCTTTGACACACCGAATACACCGATTGACACCGAATACACCGAATACACCGAAAAGAGCAAAGCCTGAATTGGAGAACATTCCTGCCAAATTCAGGCTTTTTTCTTCGTTCTTTGTCAAAACAGCTTCATCGGTTGCTGTTTCGGTGTATTCGGTGTCAATCGGTATATTCGGTGTGTCAAAGCAGTTGTAGTTTCGGTGTATTCGATCTGAAATGGCAATCTGAAAACGGAAAGCTTCATGACCCTCGCAGAACAACTTCTCCCTGAATTCGACCAGGAAATGGCAACCACACGACGACTTCTCGAGCGCGTGCCGAGTGACGAGGGTTCATGGAAGCCGCATGAGAAGTCATTTTCGATGGGGCACCTCGCGCAGCTCGTTTCGTGGATGCCCGGCTGGATCGCGAAGACCATCCGCGAACCAGACATCAACCTGAAAGGCGGACAGGGCTACAGCAACGAAAAAACAGAGACGCTTCTGGATGTCTTCGACAAGAACGTGAAGGAGGCTCGCGAAGCGATAGCCGAAAGCAGCGACGAGCACTTCGCAACGCTATGGTCGCTGAAAGCCGGCGACAACGTTCTCTTCACACTCCCGCGCGGACCCGCGGTTCGGCAGCATCTGAGCCATCTCTATCATCACCGCGGTCAGCTCACGGTCTACCTGCGCCTGGTCGATGTTCCCCTGCCGTCCATCTACGGACCGACAGCTGACGAGAAGTGGTC
>JBDTNA010000175.1:0-6906 GCA_039933985.1 Gemmatimonadales bacterium
CATGTTGAAGAACTCCTTGATGAGCCAGAAGCCCGCGTCGTTGACGTGCGACAGAACAAGGGAGCCCGCGCCCGTTGCAAGAACGAGCAGCGCCGGATTTGTCCCTGGCGTTGCGAGCGCTATCGGCGCAACGATCCCCGCGGCAGTGGTCATTGCCACGGTCGCCGAGCCCGTTGCGACTCTGATCAATGCCGCGACAATCCATGCGAGAACAAGAGGCGATGCGTGCGATCCAATCGCCATCGCTGCAATCGCCCGCCCCACTCCACTCTGCACGAGGACGGAGTTGAATCCACCGCCCGCTCCAATGACGAGAAGGATCGTTGCCGTCGGCCCTAGGCAATCATTGGAGAACTTCTGAATTTCTTCCTTCGAAAAATTCCGCGCTCGGCCTAACGACCAGAATGAGTACAGCAACGCCAGCAGAAGTGCGACAATCGGGTGACCGATGAAATGCAGTATTGAGCGCGCAGAATTGCCCTCGTCGAGAATCAGATCTCCGGCACTAGCCAGAAGCATCAGAATCACAGGAATAAGAACCGTGAATATCGAGATGCCAAAACCCGGAGTCTCCCGCGTCGATTCACCTCCGAGTTGTTCGGCCAGCGGATTATCGGGTGGAAGCACAATGCGAGGAGCAACCCACGATGCGAAGATCGGCCCGGCCAGCGCCGCAGTCGGCAACCCCACGATCATTCCGTAAAGAATCGTAAGCCCGACATCGGCGTTGTACGCGTTCACGGCGAGCATCGCGGCTGGATGCGGCGGCAGCATTCCATGAACGACCGATAAACCGGCCACGAGCGAGATTCCAATCTTCACGAGCGATGTGCCCGTGCGCCGCGCAATCGTGAACACGAGCGGCACGAGCAGAACGAATCCTACCTGGAAGAACACGGGGATCCCGACGATGAACGCGACGATCATGGTTGCCCAGTGCACACGCTTCTCGCCGAACAGCCCGATAAGCGTCGTCGCGATTCGGGTTGCCGCGCCGGACTCCGCCATGAGCTTGCCCAGCATCGTTCCAAGTCCGACGACAATTGCGATGAATCCGAGTGTGTTGCCGACACCGTCCTGAAACGCCTTGAGTGCCGCAGCGAGCGGCATTCCGGCGGCGACACCCATGACGAGAGACACCAGCACAAGAGCGACGAACGGATGCAGCTTGAAGCGGGCAATGAGCACGACGAGCGTGACCACGGCGGCCAGCGCATAAATAAGCAGATGGGTATCGGAGATCACGTCACGGCACCCGCTACAATCGCGTCAACGATCGACTGCGCCGGATCATCGATGTCGCATACAACCGCGTGCTCGTCGGCAGATGGCTCCTCGAGAATTGCGAGCTGACTAGTCAACAGAGAAGCCGGCATGAAATGTCCGCGGCGTTCCGCAATCCGTCGGGCGATCAACGACTCTGACCCCTTCAGATAAACAAACCGCAGCTGCGGATCAGCCTCGCGCAAAACGTCGCGGTACGATCGCTTGAGAGCCGAACAGGTCAGCACGAGTCCAGTTCTCGAATCCCTTGCTTCGCGAATTCGTCCCGCCAATGCATGAAGCCAATCCGCGCGGTCGGCGTCAGTGAGCGGAGTTCCCGCCGCCATGCGACGAACGTTCTCGCGCGAATGATACTCGTCGCCCTCGACGAAATCGACGCCCAGTGCATGCGCCAGAGACGCGCCGACAGTGCTCTTGCCAGAGCCTGCAACTCCCATCACAACGTACACGTTCCGATTCATGCTCCCGCGATCGGTGAGGTTGACCGGCATGCGAAGGTTGCGCAAAATGTCGCGTCAGGCCGGACTACGCTACGATGATAGCCTTGTTCAGCTGAGTTTCCGTTTTAACAAACGAGGTTCATGTGCGATCGGTCGTGAACGTTTCTCGAAGTGATCTGGCTCAATCGTTGTTGCTGCTCTGCGCGCTTGCAGCAGCCGGTTGCGCCGCAACGCAGTCCTCGTCATCTGCATCCGCGACCGCCACCGTGCAGAGTGGAGACCAGCAGGAACGCCACTTTGTGGATTCCGTGCTCGCCGGGATGACACTCGAAGAAAAAGTCGGGCAGCTCAATCAGATTTCAGGATTGGGACAGCCGACAGGGCCGGGGGGAGTTCCGTCGGGGATCGAGCAGATCAAGCGCGGCGAGATCGGATCATTCCTCAATGTCATCGGAAGAGATACAGTCGTTCGGCTGCAGCGGATCGCGGTGGAGCAATCACGAACTCATATCCCGCTGCTGTTCGCTCTTGACGTGATTCACGGATTTCGCACGACCTTTCCAGTCCCCCTCGCCGAGGCGAGCAGCTGGAACCCTTCAGGGGCCGAGCGCTCGGCGCGAATCGCAGCGGCTGAGGCGTCGGCTGAGGGTATCCACTGGACGTTCGCACCAATGGTCGACGTCGCGCGAGATCCTCGTTGGGGAAGAATTGTCGAAGGCGCGGGAGAGGATACTTACCTCGGTGCGGTGATCGCGGCCGCGAGAGTACGCGGATTTCAGGGCAGCAACCTTCGCGATCCGAGCTCCATCATCGCCACGGCCAAACACTTCGCCGCGTATGGCGCCGCCGAGGGCGGACGGGATTACAACATCGCGGATGTACCGGAGCGTACGCTGCGAGACGTTTATCTGCCACCGTTCCAGGCGGCGGCGTGTGCCGGCGTTGCGACATTCATGGCAGCGTTTAACGAGATCGACGGAGTGCCCGCTCACGCGAACGGTCATCTGCTGAATGACATTCTGCGCGGCGAGTGGAAATACGACGGCCTGGTTGTAAGCGACTGGGGAGGCATCGGCGAGATGCTCAATCATGGAGTTGGCCCTGACGCCGGGAGTGTTGGAAGACTGGCGATGAACGCGGGCGTCGATATCGACATGATGAGCGAGATCTACCGCAAGGAGGGGCCGTCGCTCGTGCGTGCGCAAAGTATTGCACCGGCGGTTCTCGACGAAGCCGTTCGCCGAATGCTGCGTCTCAAGTACCGATTGGGTCTTTTTCAGAATCCGTATCGCGTAGGCGATGCGAAAGACGTGCAGGGCGCGACGCTTTCGACAGAGCATCGCACCGCTGCGCGTGAAGTTGCGCGCGAGTCGATCGTGTTGCTCAAGAACGATCACAATGCGCTGCCGTTGTCGAAGAGCCTTGGCACGCTGGCTGTGATCGGGTCGCTCGCGGCAGACAGCGACGCGACAATCGGCAACTGGGGCGCCCAGGGCCGCGGGGTAGACGCCGTGTCGGTGCTGACGGGAATCAAGCGCGCCGTTTCGTCGAGCACTCGCGTGCTGTACTCACGCGGAACCGCTCCGCTGAGCAACGACACGACCGGAATTGCTGATGCAGTCCGAACCGCGAGACAAGCAGATGCAGTCGTTCTCGTGATCGGTGAGTCACCAGATCAGAGCGCGGAAGCGGAGAGCCGGGCGATCATCGAATTGCCGGCGTCGCAACAGCGGCTGGCTGAGGCAATTGTCGCGACCGGCAAGCCGGTAGTCGTGGTGCTGATGAACGGGCGACCGCTGGCCCTTCAATGGCTGCACGACAAGGTGCCTGCAATCGTCGAGACGTGGTTTCTCGGTGTGGAGCACGGAGCCGCGACGGCGGACGTTCTCTTCGGCGACTACAATCCGGGCGGAAAGCTGACTACGACCTTTCCCCGCGTGACCGGTCAGGTGCCGATCTACTACAACCATCGCAATACCGGTCGTCCCCCGACGAACGAGAAGTACACGTCGAAGTACAACGACGTGCCGTGGACTCCGCTCTATCCATTCGGCCACGGCTTGAGCTACACCACGTTCACCTACGGCATCCCTCGGCTCAGCGCCGCGACGATGAGGCCCGGAGATTCAATTCGCGTCGAGGTTTCGGTGACAAACTCGGGCAAAGTCGGGGGTGATGAAGTAGTGCAGCTCTATATTCGCGATGATGTCGGCAGCGTGACACGTCCGGTTAAGGAACTTCGCGGATTTCAGCGAGTGCATCTCAATCCGGGCGAGACGAAGACAATTCCATTTTCGATCCATGTCGAGGACCTGGCTTTCCACAACGCCGCGCTCGAGCGTGTGGCGGAACCGGGCACATTCACGGTTTACGTCGGGGGAAGCTCGGACGGGTTAAAAGGGCTTCCATTCAGGCTCGATACAAACGGCGGCCCAATCCGGGTACCCGCCACCTGTCAGGACCTTCTCTAACAAAGAGTTACAAATACTTGACAACTGGATTCGACTACCGTAATACAGGGGTGCTTTCGTAGTCGCTGTTCGGTGTCGCTCCCGTGCTGCGAAGATGAGATAGTTGGCAATTGACTTCCGCCCTAGTGGAGGCTCGTACGCGGCTGCTTGGTTCGTTTGCCGTGCTGCATCTGTGCGCCTTATCACTTGCTGGATCGACACCACTCGTCGGTCAAAGCGAGCAGTTGAGCAATTCATCTCGTGCCGAGCCGGTTTATCTGGTCATTCGCACGGATGATGCCGGGATGACCCACAGCGTGAATATGGCCCTCGAGAAGCTCATCGCGACCGGCCTTCCCGTTTCAGTTTCGGTGATGTTCCCGACTCCATGGTATCAGGAGACCGTGGAGATTCTGAAGAGACACCCATCAGTGTCCGTCGGAATCCACCTGACACTGAATTCCGAATGGAAGAATTACCGATGGGGCCCGGTGCTTGGCCGGGTTGGAGTTCCGACGCTGGTTGACCAGGACGGATACTTCTTCTCGTCAACTAAGGCGCTTTACGAGAATCATCCCGACATCAGGGAAATCGAGAATGAGCTGCGCGCGCAGATCGAGCGTGCGCTCAAGTCGGGACTCAAGATCGATTACGTCGACTACCACATGGGAACGGTGGTGGCCTATCCTGAATTCCGCGATCTGACCGAGCGACTGGCCCGCGAGTTCGGTCTCGGAATGTCCGGCTACTTCGGTGAGACGAGTCACGACAACCAGTATTGGGCCGCTCCATCGAAGAAGACAGACAGTCTCGTGGCGATAGTCAAGCGCCTTCAGCCACGATTCAACCTTGTAGTAACCCATGTCGGATTGGACGACGCGGAGCTTGGCGCATTGCTGGACATGAATACGTCCAACCCGCTCCCCGACATGAGCAAGAATCGTCAGGGAGAGCTCGATGCTCTCAGGTCACGGCGATTCAACGATGCGCTGAAAGCGCGCAATGTTCAGCTGTTGACCTATCGTCAGTTGATCACGATGCAAGGCCTGCAGTCCATGCGGCGACCGGCAGGATGAGGTTGGACAAGCCATACCTGGAGGAAGTGTCATGCAACTACCTGGAGGAACAATCATGGAGAAGGTGATGTTGGTTGCGCGCTGGATTCGCGCAGTGGGGTTGGCCACGCTCTTTCTGCTCGCGGTGAGCGGGACAGCGTCGGCTCAGCAGCTGATTCCCATTACGGGAACTGTGACGACGGCGGGGGGCTCGCCGCTCTCTGGCGTGACGGTTCGCGTTCAGGGCAGCGACGCACGAGCGGTCACGGCCGAAAACGGCAAGTTCACTCTCAACGCCCAGTCGGACGCCGTGCTGACTTTCTCACGCGTCGGACAGAAGCCCGTTCAGACGACAGTCGGGGGGAGACGCACCATCGACGTCACGATGGCGCAGATCTCCTTCCTCGATGACGTCGTTGTCACGGGATACACCGAGCAGAGACGCGGCGATATCACAGGCGCAGTCGCCAATGTGAATGTCGAGAGCGCTCAGAAACAGACCGGAGCGAGCATTCTTCAGCGGCTCGACGCCTCAACACCGGGTGTAACAGTCGCGGCAAGCGGCTCCCCGGGCGCGCGAGCCACGGTGAGAATTCGCGGCATCAGCTCGTTCCAGAACAACGATCCGCTTTACGTGATCGACGGAACGCCGGTGCAGGAGTCCTACCTCAACTTCCTGAACCCGGATGACATTGCGTCGATCCAGGTGCTCAAGGATGCATCGTCCGCCTCGATCTACGGCTCGCGCGCCAGCAACGGCGTCATCGTCATCG
The DNA here is from genome assembly GCA_039933985.1 of Gemmatimonadales bacterium. Classification (GTDB taxonomy): domain Bacteria; phylum Gemmatimonadota; class Gemmatimonadetes; order Gemmatimonadales; family Gemmatimonadaceae; genus UBA4720. Next base: position 6,003 of record JBDTNA010000175.1, read on the forward strand.
AGACGAGCAAGCGTGGACCGGCGGGACCACCGCGCGCCACGCTGCGCGTGCGAACCGGTATCGCAACTCCGGTCCGCGGTTACGATGATTTCCTGATCACCGACGCGTTGGATTACTTCCAGGTCGTCAAGGCGGCCTACGTGAACGCAGGGCAGCCGATCCCGACGAACATCTACGGCGATCCCAATGCTCCGACGATTCCGCAGTACATCTTCGCGTCGCCCGCCGCCACGATTACCACTGACAAGTGGGGCCGTCCGGCGACAGTTGACCTGAACAAGTATTCGTATCCCAACAGTCTCATCATGCCGGGCAGCACGGGCACAAACTGGTGGAAGGAAGTCTTCGGTCCGGCATACGTCGGGAACTACAATCTCGATGTTCGCGGTGGAAGCGCTGACAACTCTTACGGCGTTTCGTTCAACTACTTCGATCAGGGTGGAACGGCCGCTTTCAACGAATTCAAGCGCGGAAGCGTTCGCGTCAACACGTCGTTCATTCGCAACAAGGTGAGCTTCGGCGAGAACATCTCACTTGCTCTCGATCGCCATTTCGGCGGACTTCCGGACGATCCCGGCGGATACGCGGAAGACGGCATCCTCGGCAAAAACATTCTGATGCAGCCGGTGATACCGGTCCGCGACATCAACGGCAACTTTGCCGGTGGAAAAGCGACGGGTCTCGGCAATCAGTTCAATCCACTCAAGGAAGCTTCCGAGTGGAGAGACAACATCAGCAAGAACAACCAGGTCTTCGGAAACCTGTTCGCTGGCCTGGAGCTGGCGAAGGCTCTGACTTTCCGTAGCAGCCTGGGATTCAATGTAGGCCAGAATTCGTTTTCGGGGTTCACTCCAATCTTCCCGGAGAACGCCGAAGCGACGTTCACCAACTCGATCAACGAGAA
>JBDTNA010000176.1:0-6887 GCA_039933985.1 Gemmatimonadales bacterium
CGCTGATATCAGTCGCGTTCGGTGGAATTTCCGCGCTTGCCGCCTTGACCGCATTCAATGCGCATTCATACAATCGCCGCCGCCTGCCCGAGCTCCGCACTCGGTGGAGGCACTTGATGATGTGCTCCAGCTGCGGTGAAATTTTCCTTCCCTGATGTGACATCCTTCGGTGATATGAATTCCTGGAAGAAAAACGCCGGTTGATTTATCCGAATTGATGGACAAAGCTGGACTCAACTCGTGACGATCGGCAATTTTGGTTGAAGCGTCACCCTTCCAGCTTTTTTCGTCGTCGTCCAGAGCATGCCCGACCGCCCGCCCGAAGAGATAGGTAAATACCGTATAGTCGAGCTCATCGGCGAAGGCGCCATGGGTGTCGTCTATCGTGCGACCGACTCCGTCCTTGGGAGAACTGTCGCGATCAAGGTCATGAGCGCGTCCATCGCGCGACAGGAAGACCTGCGCCAGCGATTCCTTCGCGAAGCGCAGGCCGCCGGGTCGCTTCAACACCCCAACGTCGTAACGATTTACGACCTTGGAGAGGTAGACGGCCATCTGTTCATCGCGATGGAGTACGTCCATGGCACCGACCTCGAGCAGCTCATGGTTCTGAGCGAACCGCTGTCGTTGCAGACAAAGCTGGACATCGTGGTCGACGTTCTGACCGGCCTTTCATACGCGCACCGGAAAGGAATCGTCCACCGTGACATAAAACCGCAGAACATCCGTGTTGGCGACGATGGCCGGGCGAAAATCATGGACTTTGGCGTCGCGCATCTTGCTTCATCGAGCATGACGCGCACAGGATTAGTCGTTGGAACACCTAGTTACATGGCGCCCGAGCAGGTGATGGGCGGAAAGGCCCTTCCGGAAACTGACATCTTCGCAGTCGGGGCAGTGTTGTATCAGCTGTTGACCGGAGAAAAGCCGTTCGAAGCACCAACTCTTCAGAGCCTGTTCTACAAGATCGTCACCGACATGCCAAAGCCGATTGTCGAGACGATGCCGGGTCTTCCACCAGCGCTCGACAGAATCACGCGAAAGGCGTTGGCAAAGGACCCGGCAGCGCGATACAACACCGCGCTCGATATGGCGAATGAGATCACTCATGTTCGGGCGCAGCTGAGTGGTGCTCCGTATCCAGCGTCGATCTCGCTCGAGACTGCCGCCGTCACAAAAGCAGAAGTGGAAGCAACTCTCGCTTCGAAAAGCACTCCGCCTGTCGCCGCGCCTTCAGCCTCCACCACCATCGATCCGGCAGCGCGGAAGGTTCATCCAATGCTGCTCGGCGCCGCCGGTGCAGCGCTTGTCCTGCTCGTGGGATGGCTCGCGCTCGGAAACCGCAAGGACAACGAGCTTCCCGTTTCGCCGCGCAATGGGCCGTCCAGCTCAGTTTCTCCGGTGAATGAAAACACCGTAGCGCCGAATCCGGCGACGAGCTCAGAGACATCGACCATTCCTCCAAAGGTCGACTCCTCGCCCGCAACGACAACTGCAAAACCGCGTGCGTCGGTTCCCGCTCCGGTCGCAAAGCTAAAGGAAGTTCGTCCGGCGCAATCAGCGGCTGACCGGATTCGAGAAGCGCTTCAGAGGCGTCAGGCCGAAAAGAAGAAGGCGACACCTCCACCGCCGCCAGCGGCGAGTCCGCCGCCGATCGTGCGTGCGCCGGTCGTTGCTCCGCCCGCTGTCGTAGCGCAGCCTCAGCGCGATACGGGACCACGAACAACGTCGACCCTTCCGATTCGTCCTCCAGCCGAGACCGAAGCCGCTCAGCCAAAAACGGAAAACGCTTCGGCCGAAATCGGGACTGTCGTCGCAGCTTATGCACGCGCGATCGAGTCGCGTGACATCGGCGCGGTGAGACGCTCCTATCCCGGTTTGACCGCAGACCAGGCGCGTGGATTCGAGCAATTCTTCGAATCGGCACGGTCGATCAACGTGACATTCCGCGTTGTCGGCCTCGAGACCAACGGAAATTCAGCCGATGCGCGGCTCGTTGGTACTTACGAGTATGTCAGCGGCTCGAGAACGGAGCGCCAGCCAGTGAGCTTCGCGGCTTCTCTGCGCAACGACGGCTCCTCGTGGAGACTCGTCTCCGTCCGGTGATTCCGGGAAAGCGTCAGAAGCTGTATTCGACGCCGCCCGTGTAAATCAGATCGGCTCGCAATCCACCGCGATTCAACGGGAAAAGCGAGTTGAGCACGATCGTGATGTTGCGCCGCGGAATGAGCTTGAAGCCGAACGAGCCGTTGATGATGTCGTCGCGGTGATCCGGAATCTCGGTTGGATTGAGCGTTCTGAGAAACGGAGACTCGTAAGTCACCGTCCGCGGCAGCTTGAGCTTGCTGTCACCGACCTGAAGCTCGCTGACGAGATCGGCAGCAAGAGTGACTCCGTCAGTAATGCGGTGATCGAACCCGGCGGTGCCGAGCACGGCATCGTTCTGGTCTTTCGCAGCGCGATACAAATATCCGATGTTCGCGTGCGGCGAGAAGTCACCGAACCTCGAGCCGAGCACAATCAGTGTTCGCGAGCTGAATTTCCCTGCGCCGAGTAGATCTTTTTTGCTGCCTGTGGGGAATCTCGCATCGAGCAGGAATGCGACGCTGTTCTTCGGCGTATCACGCATGTTCGCCTTTATGCGAACCGCGACATCGCCAAGTCCGGTTGCCGAGCCTTCCGTCTGGCGGCTCGCCGCGAGCACAGGATTGGTTGAAGTGCCGGAGAAATAATGATTCGCCGTAGTCCCGCCGAAGGGATGTATTTGCGCGGAGCTCTCGCCTGTCATGTATGTCTGAACGATCGGGACCACGAATCCGATGTCGAGACGGTCAGTCACGCCGTACGTCGCATACATGGAGTTGACGCGCACGTTGAGATCGATCGCGAGCTTGAATTCCATCACGTCGTTCTCGAACCCCGGGATGCCGTATTTCGCGCAGTCGCCACCAAACGCAGCGGCACAGCCGGGGAAATCGACGTTCTGGTGCGTGAACGTGAGATTGATGTTACGCATGTCCACGCCGCGGAGCGTGGAGAAACGGAATCCGCTTCGGTTTACGCCGGCGAGAATTCGTCCGCGTCCCAATGTCTGCGGACGCTCGGCGAAGATCGGACCGGCGGATGTTGACGTTCGGGTGGGCACTCCTCCGACGAACCGGAAAGTTTCCGCGCCGCTGGTGGATCCGATCGGCATGTTCGAGACGGTGCTCGCGAGTGCATCGGTGATGAACGCGATCACGGCGAAGTTGCCCGCGGCAGATGCGGGAACGAAATGATTTCCGTGTGCCTGAAGGCTTACTGGATTGTTGGGATCGCCCGATCCGGCGAGAAAGAGCGGGGTTTGCCCGGCTCCGAAGATGAAGAGGTCGGAGATCTTTTCCCGAAGTCCCTGCGCCTTTGCCTGTCGTGATGGGCAGGCGAGCGAGAGAGCGGCCAGGGCAATCAGTCGGACGGCGAGTTTCTTCATGTTATTTTGACGAATGACGTATGAATGGGACCAAATGATGTGACCGCGTTTTAAGTCGCGCCAGTGCTTTCGGCTATAGACGCTTAGCTCCTACTTGCGGCACTCGGTGAGAAGCACTCGATCGACAACGGCATCGCCGTGCTCCTTCGCAATCGCAGCGGCAGTCCATTGCCCGCCTTTTGGAGGACGCAAAGGCAGCGAGAACCTGAAGCTCAACGCGCAATGATCGGCAACGAATGCGTAGACGCCGTCCTCTCCAGGAAAGAATTGAGCTCCCCTCATCGAGGCGATTCTCTGAAGGGGCGTATCGACACCGAGCGAATCGGCGCTCCGAATACCGGGCGTCGTGACAGCCAGACGCCACACCTTGTCATTCACGATCGTCGCAGGAACGATCTCGCCGGCAATGCGAACCGCGAGAACTCTTTCCATCTGACCCTCGGAGCCCTGCTGAGATGCATCACTCACGACTGCGCATAACTGCTTGATGCCTGCGGCCGGTTTCCCGATCTTCAGCTCGCCAAGACCCTGGTCGGTCAACACCGGTTGACCGGAAATGCCGCAGTTACTGGGAAGCGGAGCACTTGGCTCGGTTGCGTTGCCGGGAATAGTATCGGTCGTCGCCGCAGCATTCGCAGAATCGGCAGGAATGACAACGGGCTCAGCACGCTTGCACGCGAGCGTCATTACCATCAAGGCAACGAGGTAGATCTTCACATTGAAGAATCTACCTCGCGGAATTCTTTCAGCTATTCAGTCAGCTGAATCGTGAGCGGCCCAGTGAGACGAATCGTTATTCGTCCGCCACTCGGCACGCATCCATCGTAGTTCGCATTCCGGTTCGCGATGACTGCTCCCGCTGCGGCGCCGCCCGCGGCACCAATGACCGTCGACTTCGTTTTTCCGCCGAAGATCTGGCCGAGCACGGCGCCGATCGCTGCGCCTGTCGCGACCTTCTTCACGTCGTCGCCGCGCGATTGCGCACGCACTCTGTCAACCTGCGCATATGTTGTCTCCGACGTCACCTGATAAGTCCTGCCTCCGAAGGTGATCGACTCGACGCGCAATCCAATCTCGATGTTGTCACTCGAGTTCTTGCTCTGATGAAGCGAAGAGATGGATACCGTTGCGGTTGCCCCAGCGGGAATGACCGTTCCGTTTGCGCCCATCACCGGATCGCTGATCTGCGCGGTGAATCTGTCACCGACACTGTTGGTGTTCGTGCACACGCGCTGTCCTGCCGCGAGCGAGATCTCTGATCCCGTCGACACAACGCCGACAGCACGCTCAGATCCGGCCGCTGTTACACGCTCCGTGTTTCCCGACTCAGTGACGCGAACTGTCGGCTGCGCTGCGGCAGGCGCTGCCACACGTGCCGGCGCGGGCGTCGAGCGCCGCGTCGTTGTGCGAGGCGCTGGTGTTCGTGAAACAACCCGGCGCGGCGCCGCAGCTGGAGCTGGAGCAGGCTCGCTTGCGACTGCCTCCGGAAGCGACGTCACAGGAACATCCCGCAGCTCGGGCTTCGATGCCGTGTCCTGATTTGCGAGCGCAAGATCGCGAGTGAGGCTCGTGTCCTGCGCGAGTGCGTCTTCCTTGTTGCCGCTGTCCGTGCAGGCGCTCATCGCGACCGCCGCAACGAGGAACGCAGCACAGAATCTCAGTTCTTTTTTCATTGGTTGACCTTTATGTATAACGAAACACGCGGCGCCGCAGTGACGAACACCGCGGCGCCGCGTGAAAACCTGCTGCTAGAAGCGGGACCTTCCGCCGGCGCGTCCACCGAGAATCATTCCGCCGACTGTCGCCGCGGTTCCGATGCGACCACTGCCAGGGAACGTGCCAATAACTGGAATCCGGTTGTTGATTGCGATCGTGCCGCCATTGCCCCGGCGTCCGCCCTCACTGCGCGGGTCACAGTCGTCACCGTCAACCCCGCCACCGCGAAGCACGACACCAATGATAATTCCAATGCCTGATCCGACATTGCCACGGCCCGTGCCGACCCGGCCATCACCCACGCCGGTTCCACCACCGCCCGAACCATTGGAAGCAACCGGCTGCGGCCTCTGACTGGGCAGCGGCGCAACTTCGACCGGGGCCGGTGACGGCTCGATCGGCCGAGGCTCAACTTCGGTGGTCACGTCCGCATTCTGAGCTTCGACCGGCTGCGGAAGCGCCCGCGGTGCCGCCTTATGCTTCGGCGCCCGCTGCGATTGCGCCACGCGTCTGGCCGCAGGCTGCGTACGCTCGATCGCCGAAACGACCTGAGCCGCAGGCTGCGACGTGGGAAGCGTGATCTCACTTGCCGTCGACGCGCGAGCCAGATCCTTCTGGAGGTCATCGCTCATCGACGAATCCTTTCCACTGCACCCGGCCAAAACCAACGCACCGGCCACACCAGCCAGTTTGACTATCGTACGCACCATATCCTCCGGATCCTGCTTGCGGCGATCACCCGTTGCCGGTCTGGCACTCGGTCCGCCAAATCGCATGCCATTCGTGCAACGGCCAAGCCATTGCACTTTCCCCCTGAAAGAGCCATTCAGACCCTGTTTTTGTCCTCTGCCGGTGACAATTTTTGTCTCAACCTGGTGACAACATGACTTCTCGCTCGACCCGTCTCATGGGCGTCCTGACTGCCGCGGCGCTGGTTGCCCAATTTGCCTGCGGTCCCGATGCGCCGCATCCCGTCAGCACCGAACAGCGGAAAGCGATAAGCGACTCGCTCACCAAACTAGTCGTAGAAACCTACGACCTGAGCAAGCCGAATGCTGTCGAGCGCCTGATGAGTCTGTATCCGGCGACCGGTCCGGTCTACTCCACGAGCAGCGGGCACATATCCACGACCCGGGCCGAGCTCCAGTCGCAGATCGAGACATTCTGGAAATACGTCGGCAGCAACATGCGCGACCCGAAGTGGGAATGGACACAGATGCACATCGACGTGCTGGCGCCTGACGCCGCAGTGATGACCGCATCGTATCGCATCCCTCATCGCACTCCGATGAACATGCAGCATGTCATCGGCGGCGCGTGGACCGCTGTGTTCGCGAATCGCGGCGGGCGCTGGGTGGTCATCCAGGAGCATCTGTCTGACACCCCGCAAACCCCGTCAACGCCGCCCGATTCAACTATGACTATGGACCACGCGGGCCACTAGTCCGAAGGTAAATGCTAACCTTCGTCAGAGCCGCGAGAGGCGTCGACTGAGAGATTCAGATCCTCATTCAGCTGCGCATCGCCGCTGATTATCGAGCGCCAGGAAATCTCGTTGCCCTTCCGAAAACCCTTCTTTGTAACCTTGATTCCTTCAGGCGAGATGGCAGCAATGTACGACTGCCCATCGATCTCGATCTCTCGCTTGAGAACCTTGTCCAGTTTCGTAGCCATTAAATTCCTCTGAGTCAGGGTTCGATTG
>JBDTNA010000177.1:0-6866 GCA_039933985.1 Gemmatimonadales bacterium
TGAAATTCGCGACCGGCGGGTTGTTCACCGGAGGCGGAGGCGGAGGAGGCGGCGGTGGCGGTGGCGGTGGCGGTGGTGGTGGTGGTGGTGGTGGCGGCGGCGGCGGCGGCGGCGGCGGCGGCGGCGGCGGTACAACGCCAACCGTAATCACCTTGGTGATCGATCCCGTCTTCCCACCGTTATCGGTAACCGTGAGCGTGACCGTACGATCGCCGGCGTGCGGATAAGTCGGATTCACGATCATGCCCGTTCCCGTCCCGTTCGGCGACATTCCAAAATTCCAGCTGTACAACACAATCGTCCCGTCGTCTGTCGACGTCGACCCGTTGAGATTGCAGGTCAGCGTCGGGCAGCTCCACGTGAAGTTCGCGACTGGAGGATTGTTCGGCGGTGGTGGAGGCGGCGGTGGCGGCGGCGCAGCAAAATTCCCCGCGAACAGCAGCTTGTTCACCGAACCCGTTCCGGGATTCGTTATGACGTTGTTCGTGGCCGCGTTGACGAGAGCTGTTGCGACCTGCGCAGGAGTTGCAGTTGGATTTGCCTGGAGATACAACGCGGCCACGCCTGCTACGTGCGGCGAGGCCATCGAGGTACCGCTCAGTGTGTTGGAGGCAGTATCAGAGGTGTTGTAGGCCGAGACGATATTCACACCGGGAGCGAAGATGTCGAGGCAAGTTCCAAAGTTGGAGAACGACGCTCTCGCGTCATTGATCGCACTTGCGCCGGCCGTGATCGCCTCCGGCACTTTCGCCGGCGAATAGTTGCAGGCGTCGGCATTACTGTTTCCAGCTGCGATCGCGAAGGTGATTCCAGATGCGATTGCGTTCTGCACCGCGAGATCGAGCGACGGCGATGGTCCGCCACCAAGGCTCATGTTAGCGACGGCTGGCTTCACTGCATTCGCCGCAACCCAATCGAGGGCGGTGATGATTCCCGACGTGGCGCCGGATCCGCCGCAGTCGAGAACTCGAACACCGTAGAGAGTCACGCCCTTCGCAACTCCCCACTTGGTTCCTCCAATCGTCGCGGCGACGTGCGTTCCGTGGCCGTTGCAGTCATCGGTTCCGCCGGCGATCACAGAGTACAAGCCTGAGGCGCGTCCGCCAAAGTCGGTGTGAGTCGAGCGAATTCCAGTGTCGAGGATGTAAACCCTGACCCCTGCCCCATTTCCTGTATATGTGAACCCGCCGCTCAGCGGCAGCGCGGTCTGATCAATTCGGTCGAGGCCCCACCCGACTGGAGACTGAGTGGTGCTGATGCTCATCATCTGGTCGCGCTCGATAAACGCAACCGACGGATGATTCCGCAGACTCTCGATCTCGGATGCAGGCAATGTCGCGGCGAAACCGTGAAGCGCAGTGTGATATGTCTGGTGAAGCACGCCTGCGTGCGCGGACACGAGACTTGCCGCGAGGGCGCTCACGTCCTCGGGCGCGTCCTGTCGAAATACGACGATGTAGGTCTCGTCGGGCGCGATTGATGCGCGAACGGCCGGATTCACAACCGGCGCGGTCGGTGCATCCTGACATGCCGCCAGCACGAAGCCGATCAGCGCTAGAGCTGCGATCTTACGCAATGGGGGAACTCCTGCAGTAGGCTGGAAAAGGGTTGCCGTAATACCACCCGAAAGGCCGCTTAATTCAACGAATTTCTTTTTTGGCAGCACGGCGATCTTGTAGTTGCAAATCGGAGCCAAAGTCGTCGGGAGGTACCTCGTGTAACCTTCGCCCGAGTCCGGACGTAGTTTCCCCAACCACCACTAGGCCATGAGAATGACGACCACAGGTCCAGAAACGTCAAAAAATGAAGAGCACAAGGTCAGCGGCGACCAGCTCCTCGAGAAGGTCAAGCAGATCATTCGCGAGGGAAATGCCCGGCGCATCACGATCAGGAACGACGCCGGAAAGACGCTGATGGAGATCCCGCTCAGCTTCGGCGTCGTCGGAGTGATCCTCGCACCCGTCTGGATCGCGATCGGAACGATCGCGGCTCTCGCCGGCCGCTACACTATCGTGGTCGAGAAGCGGGCCTAGGCTCGGGCTACAAATTTCTTACGGAATAGACAGGAGCTTCCCGGGATTTTGAAGGGTATAATTGGATAGTCAATATCCGCAGCCGTGGACACCGCGGCGCCCCCAAAATCCATGAACATGCCCATTCGAGCCCTCTCGCTTTCTGCGCTGCTCGCGCTCGCGTCGCCCGCGCTCGCACAGCAATCCGCAACACCACCAGCTCCGGCCCTTTCGGCAAAGCTCCCCGTCGATCCGAAGGTTCGCGTCGGATCTCTGCCGAACGGCGTTCGATACTACATCAGGCAGAACACGCGTCCCGAAAAGCGCGCTGAGCTTCGCCTCGTTGTCAACGCGGGCGCTGTTCTCGAGACGCCGCAGCAGCTCGGTTTGGCTCACTTTGTCGAGCACACGGCGTTCAACGGGACCACCCACTTCGCCAAGAACGACCTGATCAAGTATCTCGAGTCGATCGGAGTCCGCTTCGGCGCTGACCTCAACGCATACACGACCTTCGACGAGACGGTCTACATCCTGCCGATTCCGACCGACACCGCGCGGATCGTCGACCAGGCATTCACGATTCTCGAGGACTGGGCTCACGGCCAGACGTTCAATCCGACTGAAGTCGTGAACGAGCGCGGGGTCGTCCGTGAAGAGTGGCGCGGTAACCGAGGCGCGGGCGAACGAATGCTTCGCCAGTGGCTGCCGATCGCTCTCAAGGGCTCGCGGTACGCCGACCGCCTTCCGATTGGAACGGAGCCGAGCATCATGTCGGCGACTCCGGCGAAGTTGCGGGCTTTCTATCGCGACTGGTATCGCCCCGATCTCATGGCGGTCATCGCTGTCGGTGACTTCGATCCGGCGTCGATCGAAGCAAAGATAAAGCAGCATTTCTCGCGACTGCCCAAGGCGGTGGGCGCTCCGAAGCGTCTCGCGCACGACGTTCCGTCGAACAAGGAGCCACTCGTTGCAATCGCGAGCGACAAGGAAGCGACGAACTCGAGCGTCAACCTCATTTACAAGCTTCCCGCGACCAGCACGAAAACCGTGGGCGACTATCGCCAGCTGCTCATGGAACGCCTGTACATGTCGATGCTCAACAGCCGGTTTGCCGAGATCAGCGAAAAGCCCGACGCTCCGTTCCTCGCAGCCGGCGCATCGAAGGATGGATTCTTCGCGCGGAGCACCGAGGCATTCACGCTTGCGGCGAACGTCAAGGACGGTGGCGTCGAGAGAGCATCCGAAGCACTCCTCACCGAAGCCCGGCGCGTGGATCAGTTTGGATTCCTTCAGTCCGAGCTCGACCGCGTGAAACAGAACCTGCTTCGCTCATTCGAGCGCTCGTATGCTGAACGCGACAAGACCCAGTCGGGATCATTCGTCGAGGAATACATCGGCAACTTCCTCCAGGGCGAATCAATTCCCGGAATCGAGTACGAGTACAAAATCACGCAGGAGCTTCTTCCGACGATCTCTCTCGCCGACGTCAACAGCCTGGCGAGAAAGTGGATCACCGATGAGAATCGCGTCATCATCGCGCAGGTTCCTGTCAAGCAGGGCGTCGCAATCCCGACGAAGGCCGGCGTGCTCGCGGCGTTCGACAAGGCATCGAAAGCCAACGTCGTCGCATGGACCGAAAACGTCTCGGCCGATAAGCTCATCGCGACGGCGCCGGCTGCCGGCACGATCGTTTCATCCAAGTCAATTCCGAGCGTCGGCGCAACCGAATGGAGACTGTCCAACGGCGCGCGGGTCATCATCAAGTCTACTGACTTCAAGGACGATGAAGTTCTCTTCACCGCATACAGCCCAGGCGGAGTTTCACTAGCCGCCGATCCCGACTACATGTCGGCCACGTTCGCCTCCCAGATCATGTCGCTAGGAGGGCTCGGCGCGCTCAGCCGCATCGACCTCGGCAAGAAGCTGACTGGCAAGGCCGCGAGCGTTGGCGCATCGATAAGCGAGACGAGCGAAGGATTGAGCGGACGCAGCTCCCCGAAGGACATCGAGACGATGTTCCAGCTCGCGTATCTGAACTTCACCGCCCCGCGACTCGACACCGTGGTGTTCTCGACGTTCAAGGGACAGGCGGCGCAGTTCCTGTCGAACAAGGGGCTGGATCCCGAGTCTGTATTCCAGGATACGGTTCAGGTAACGATGTCACAGCACGCTTTCCGCGGTCGTCCTCTGACGACGGCGACGTTCAATGAAGTGAATGCTCAGAAGGCCCTGGCCTTCTTCAAGGACCGATATGCAAACGCCGGCGACTTTACGTTCGTGCTCGTTGGGAACGTTGACACTGTCGCAATCAAGCCGATGGTTGAGACCTACCTCGCGTCGCTTCCGAACACGGGCCGCATCGAGAAGGCGCGCGACAACGGCGTCGCTCCGCCAACAGGCGTCGTACAGAGGACCGTGCGAAAAGGAACGGAGCCAAAGGCGAACACGATCTTCGCGTTCACCGGGCCGTGCACATATGCTCCCGAGAACCGCTTCGTGATTCGCGCAATGACCACGCTGATGCAGACTCGCCTGAACGAAACACTGCGCGAGAAACTCGGGGGCACCTACAGCCCGGGCGTTGGCGGCGGATGCTCGCGCGAGCCGCGGCAGGAGTACACGATCCAGATCAGCTACGGCTCATCGCCGGAAAACGTCGAGCCGCTGACGAAGGCAGTGTTCGCTGTAATCGACAGCCTGAAGTCGATGCCACCTTCTGTTGCAGATGTCGAGAAGGTGAAGGAGGAAATCCTTCGCTCGCGTGAAGTCGAGGTGAAGACAAACTCGTACTGGCTCGGAAACATCTCGGCACGCGACCAGGCAGGCGAGGACCTCGGGGGACTGGGTGCGCCGTACGACGCAATGGTTCGCAATTTGACGCCGGCGATGATTCAGGAAGCGGCGAAGAAGTATTTCAATACGGCGAACTACGCGCGGTTCGTTTTGTTGCCGGAGACGGCTCGCGCGACGAAGTAGATACCGGAAGCGAGACGTCGAGAAAAACGAAACCACCCAACAACAAACGATCGTCACGGATTGAACGGATTCACACGGATTGAAAAACAAGAAGGGTTCTTTGATCTTATCCGTGAAGATCCGTTCAATCCGTGACGATCGTTTGTTGTTGAGTGGTTTTGTTGTTCTTGTTTTTCATCGTTAGTGGTAGCCTGCCCGGATATGCAGCGGCCATTGAATGAGCCGGCGACATTCCACCGGGCCCCAATGCTCAGCCAGCGCCGCTTCAACAGGCGCGACGGGATCGCCACCGTGCTTGGCTGCATAGTTCGCCGTCGCCGACCACGTTCTCATGTAGCCCGCGAGCTCGGCCAGAGTCCACCGGCATTGCAGCGTCATCGAAGGCGGCTCGACTTCACGAAATGGAAACGGGATCGTCGTGTATCCGTCGAGGATGATCTGCCGTTCGGGCATCCAGTAGTCCTCGATCGTTCCGCGATTGTAGTCGTGAACGATTCTGTCCAGCCGCACTGAGTCGATCACAGGATCACCATATCCCCAGATGGCGAGTACGCCGCCGGTGTGCAGGACGCGCTTCACTTCGGCGTAAAACGCATCGAGTTCGAACCAGTGTATCGCCTGTGCAACAGTGACGAGGTCGGCGGAATGATCTGCTAGTCCGCTCTCGTGCGCCGTCGCGACGCGATAGTCCACTCCCGGATGCTGCGCCGCCGCAGCGATCTGCTTGTCGCTCGCGTCTGTTGCTACGACGTTGTCAAAATGCGCGGCGAGTCCAGTCGCTGCCTGGCCATTTCCTGTTGCGCAGTCCCAGACCAGACTGTGACGCTGCACGAGGCCCGATACCCACTCGAACAGCTGTGCCGGGTATTGAGGCCGGTATTGGGAGTACAGCGCCGCGTGTCCGGAGAATAAATCCTTGAAGCCGCTCACTCTCTTCAATATGGGGGAAAGCAAGCTCCGTGATGAGATTCCCGGGGAGGAGATCTCACCACGGAGCCCACCCCCAGATACTACATCTTCGGCAGCAGGACCTTGTCGATCACCTGGATGACGCCGTTCGACTGATAGACATCGTACGTCGAGATGCGCGCTGTTCCGCCGCTTTCGTCCGTGATTACGATGTTGCGCGATCCATTCATCGACGCGATCAGTGTTCCGCCGCTCGCAGTCTTCAGCATCGCGCGGCCATTACCTTTCTTGATGAGCTTTTCGAGCGCAGCGCCATCGAGGCGGCCCGGCACGACGTGGTACGTGAGGACCTTCTGCAGCGCCGTCTTGTTCTCGGGCTTGAGCAGCGTCGCAACGGTTCCGTCGGGCAGATTCTCGAACGCATCATTCACTGGAGCGAACACGGTGAACGGTCCCATTCCCTTGAGCGTCTCGACGAGTCCGGCAGCTTTCACTGCGGCGACAAGCGTGGTGTGATCGGCCGAGTTGACGGCGTTATCGACGATGTCCTTGGTGCGATACATGGCCTGTCCGCCGACCATGACTGTCTGTGACGATGCAGTCACCGCACCGCCTGATACGAGTGCCGCGGAAAGGATCGCAGCTGATAGCAGCTTCTTCATTGTAGTTGAGTCCCTGTGGTTGAGTTGTAATTCGTTCTCACAACCTCATTACGCTCGCCACAGGCAATCGGATCTCTGGCAGCTTTCGCGGGACGGCAGATCCTTACGAGAAGAAACCCGTCCCGTGGCGTGTTTCGAGTTTACAGTTCTTCCGTTGTGTGTTTCGCGTCATGCATCGTAAACCCGGAAAACGCGAAACTGGAAAACAGGAAACTCGATGCACGCCACGGGACGGGTTGGTACTCGCCGTCACATGAGAAGAGCTTTATCTGGCCTTTCTCAGCTCCACCGATCCATTCAAAGTCCG
>JBDTNA010000178.1:0-6834 GCA_039933985.1 Gemmatimonadales bacterium
CCGAAGGAATGATTGACCCCTTTCGGCACGAAAAAGTCGCCGCGCTTTGCGAGCGCCGCGAGCCGCCTTCCTTCGCTGACATTCAGAGTCTCGTCATCTGCCCCGTGTACTATCAGCCAGGGAACGCCGATGCGAGCAGCGGCCGACGCGATGTTGAGACCCGTCTCGCCATGCTCTTCGACTTCGCGAAGGATCTCGATGCTGAGTGGAATGACGTCTTTTGTTCGCGCGTTTTCGATGTCGATGAATCCGCGCTGCCGCCAATCGGCGACGATTTCGGGCGGCCACCGATTCGTGCTCGAGATTGCGGCCCACGTCGCAAGCGCCTTTACGTTCGAATCACGCGCGGCATGAAGAATCGCGATGCCACCGCCGCGCGAATGGCCGAACAATCCGTATCCGCCGTCAATCCAGCCATTCACTTTCCCTTCGGAGATCACCGCGTCGAGATCGGCGAGCTCCTGAAGGTAGGTGTTGTGAGTGAATGCATCCTTGTTCGTGAAATTCTCGCGGTCTTCGCCGATGCCGCTGCCCGAGAAATCGAACGTGATCGCGCGAAGCCCTGCTTCTGCCAGCTGCTCGGCCACATATGGAAAGAAGGAAAACCGCGCGAAGCCCTTGAATCCGTGGCAGATGACAACGGTTTCCTTCGCATCTCTTGGAAGACGCGCTTCGCCACGGATGACGAGCGGCTTCTCGTCACCCTCGTCCCGCCATAGCTCGAATTCCTCGAGCTCAAAGCTCACTCGATCTCTCCCCCGGCATCGACCCATCCGCGAAATCCGTCGGACATGGATGCGACATCACCGTATCCCATCTGCATCATCGTCTCCGCGGCAAGCGCGGATCGGTTTCCACTGGCGCAATAGATCACGACTTTCTTGTCGCGCGATATCACTGCCTCGACCTTAGTCTCCATTTGTCCACGCGGAATGAACACGGCTCCCGTGATGTGCCCGAGATTGTATTCCTGCGGCTCACGGCAATCGAAGAAGACGAGATTCTCGCTCTTATCGGCCATCGCCTCAGCGGGCGTCACCTGCTTGATCCGGGATTTCGCTTCGTTGATCAGATCGAGTCCTGATTTTTGGGGCATCCTTTCTCCTTTCCCCGGGACGGTATCCCGGACTGCATAATCATATCAAGGATGAGGCGCAGGTGTCGCTGCGTTCACCTGAAACCTTGAACTACAATCGGTGCGGATTCACGCGGATACTGATAAAGACCTAACCGCCAAGCTTGTAACGATGTAGAGCGGATGGAACCGATATCGAGCGGATCAGAGATGAACTTGGATTTTACCTGACAAACAAACACACCTGACTTCCGCTTCTCTAAACAAAATCGTTTTGTATATCCGCTCCCCGTCCGCCACATCCGCCTTAAATCGTTAAAAGCTTATCCGTTGGGTTTTCTTCAGTTTCCGCATAATTCTGCCCAAATCCGCGTCAATTGTCGTTCATGTTCTAGAGGTTTTGCCCACCTAGAACGTGCATCGATAGATCGGACGTATCCATCTCTGCGACGGCCCCCAGGGGTAGAGTCCACTGATCATGAATATGCCCGAACGGCGCTCCGGCAAAGCACGGAATTCCAGCAAGATCCGCGGCCTCGGCAATCACCTCATCGATCGACCGATTTTCTGCTGATGTTTCGCCCGCCGGTGGCCGGAAATCCCCCGCAACTAGCGCCACGCACTGGGAGAGTGCGCCGGACAGGACAAGCTGGCGAAGCATTCGATCCACGCGATAGACCGCCTCGTCGATGTCCTCGAGAACCAGTATCGCTCCTTCGAAATCCACCGAATAGGGCGTGCCCATGAGCGAGGAGACAAGCGCCAGATTTCCCCCTGCCAGACGGCCTCTCGCCCTGCCCTCCCTCAGGACTCGCCCGCCCTCCGCGACACCGCACGAATCGTCCTGATCCCCCACCGCACGCACTAGTGAATCACGCGAAAAATCGCTCAGCTCGCCGCGAGCGGTTGGCCCGTGGAACGAAACGATGCCGCACTCGCGATGAATCGCCGCATGCAGTGCGGTGATATCGGAAAACCCTATCAATGGACGAGGATTCGCTTTCAGCGACGCATAATCGATGTCGCTCAGAAGGCGCGTCGCTCCATAGCCGCCGCGCACGCACCAGATCGCGTCGATCGTATCATCGGCGATTGCGCGATTCAGATCTGCCAGACGCAGGTCATCCGTGCCCGCGAGATAGCCGCGCTGGGCCGACACATTCTGCCCAAGGATGGGAATCCAGCCGAGTGAGCGGACGTTGTCTTCGGCGCGCTGGATGTGGGCGGCGTCGGGAAGAATTCCGGAAGGTGCGACGAGCGCGACGCGCGCATCCGGCCCGAGAGGTTGAATTGCCCCGAAGAATTTGGATTTCATGTGTGTCGGAACGTAGAAATCACTGCGGTGGAGGTCAACGAGCGAAGTGTGGCATGTGCATTGCGCCCAAACATCATGATCTTCAAAAAGGGACAGGAAATGTCAGACAGCCATAACGACAGGCAGACGAAGGATTCGCGCGATCCGGAGTCAAAGAGCGCATCGAGTCAGGCCGATGGAACGAAACGCGATTCGGACCTGGACCCGGCAAGCAGTGGCACCACACCACTCGTCGGCGAGACACCAGACTCGGGCGACCGGCAAGGTTCGGGCGGCGTAGAAGGAACCGGCAACAACGGCTAGATCGATCGAAAGCCGGCCGATCTGAGCAATTCCTCAATCTCTGGAGAACGGTGCGAATTTTCGTGGCCGGCGCCACCGGCGTCATAGGCCGACGGCTTGTGCCACTGCTCGTTAACGCGGGCAGTGAGGTCACCGCCGTGTCGAGGTCACCCGAAAAAAGTGACCAGCTGAAAAAGCAGGGGGCTACCCCTGTGACGGTGGATCTCTTCGATCCGGCCGCGGTCGAAGAAGCTGTCGCGGGCCATAACACCGTGATCAACATCGCGACTAAAATTCCCTCGGGAATGAAGGTCATGTTGCCCGGCGCGTTCGACGAGAACATCAGGATTCGACGCGAGGCTTCGCAGAACCTCGCCTCGGCAGCCATCGCCACGCGCGCGCAGCGATTCATCCAGGAATCGTTCGCGCCGGTCTATCCCGATCGCGGCGACGAATGGATCGATGAGAGCGTTGCAATCGAGCCTTCGAGCTACGTCGAATCGGTGCGTGATGCTGAATCGGCGGCCGCGGAATTCACAAAAAGCGGCGGAGCTGGCGTCGTGCTGCGCTTCTCGATGTTCTATGGCCCCGATTCGTCTCTTACGCTGGACATCGTGAACTTCGTGAAAAAGGGCCTGGCTCCGGCGTTCGGAGGCGGTGACGGCTACATGTCGTCCGTATGGACGGACGATGCGGCGGAAGCAGTGTTTGCGGCTCTCAAGGTTCCGGCCGGCATCTACAATGTCACCGACGATGCGCCGATGCGGCGGCGTGAAGCATTCAATCTTCTCGCCAACGAGCTCGGGGTGAGACATCCCAAGATCCCACCGATATGGGTAACCACGATGATGGGCTCGCTTGGCGACACCCTCGGGCGCTCTCATCGATTGTCGAACGCGAAATTTCGTCAGGCGTCAGGCTGGGCCCCGAAGGTTCCGAGCCTGCGCGAGGGCTGGAAGGTTCTCGCAAGCCAGCTCGGAGGTCACGCGGCAGATAGTCACGCGCACGGCAAACGAGGAGAAGCGCTGCCGCAGTGATCGCGTTGAAGCGCGTGCGATTTAGTTGCCGTCACATGGGTCCGCCGAGCTAGATAGGTTTCGCTCCGTGACCGCGAATACAATCGCATTGATCGCTGCCCTTCCCTGGGGACTGATGGCTCTCGTCACGGCTATTCGCTTCAGGAATTCGACGTCGCTTGCCGACGAGAGTGCGGATGCGTCGCCCGATTCGCCTCTCATCAGCGTCGTTATTCCGGCGCGTAATGAGGAGCGCAACATCGAGCGCTGCGTGCGGTCTGTTCTCACCGCGACATACCCCCGACTAGAATTGATCGTCGTTGACGATCATTCCTCTGATGCAACCGGCGCCATTGCGCGCCGTATCGCTTTAGAGGATCCGCGCGCTCGCGTGATCGACAATCCGGACTTGCCCGAAGGATGGTTCGGCAAGCAGTGGGCGTGCGAAACCGGCGCGCGTGAATCGGATGGGGAGATCATCCTCTTCGCCGATGCCGACACGAAGCAATCGAGTGACCTGGTGACGCGCTCGGTGAACCTGATGCGACGCCGAAACGCCGATCTCTTTTCGGTCGCGGGAAAACAGGAGCTCGGCAGCTTCTGGGAGCTGGTCGTGCAGCCACAAGTATTCGGGATGCTCGCCATTCGCTATGGGGGGACGGAGAGCGTGTCGAAATCGAGGTTCGCGACCAGCAAGATCGCGAACGGACAATGTCTCTTCGTCCGGCGCGACGCCTACGAGGAGCTCGGCAGGCATGCGCTGGTGAAATCGCATGTCGCGGACGACATGATGATGGCGCAGCGATTCTTCGCGCGTGGAAAGAATGTCGTGATCGCGGAAGGATTCGATCAGCTCTCGACGAGGATGTACACCTCACTGGGCGAGCTCGTGCGCGGGTGGGGAAAGAATGTGTATGCCGGAGGGATCGATTCGGTTCCCGGCGGACAACTCGGCCGGCTGTTCTTTCCGCTTGTGCTATTGAGTGCGCCGCTATCGGGCCTTCTTCCGCCACTCATCCTTCTCGCGAGTGTTCTCTTTCGCATACCCGAACCGCTCGTTGTCTGGGCCGCAGGCACGCAGATCTTCCTGCTCGTGTGGTGGGCGTTCGTCTACTGGCGCATCAAGAGGCCACCGCTATACGCGCTCCTCTCGCCACTCGGGTCAGCGGTTGTGTTCTACATCTTCCTGCGGGCGGTCATGAGAGGACGGCGCGTGATGTGGAAGGGCCGTGAATACCTGTCGGCTTAGAGGACATCAGCCTGGTCGGCGGCATGTCATTTTGGGTCCAACCGCAATATTGTAATTGACGATTTGGTTTGGTGTCGCCAATTTTTCCGCATGAATACTTCACCGTCCGGGGCGTCCCTAGACCCCCTGCAAGAGCCGGCGTTTGAAGACCTGAAGGAGGGTGTCGCGCAACGACTCCTCCCCGTGTGTCAGGAGTGGTCAACGGGTGAGTTTGACGCGCTCGTGATTCAAGTTGCGATGACTACGTGGCAGCTCGAGCAGCGCAAACGCGATTTAATGAGCGAAGTGCCTGGCTGATTTTCCCGAAGCTAGGGCACCGCAGCGCGACCGATGGTATTTGCGTCGGTCCCGAACCAGATCGTGCGCGTTGGCTTGTGAAATATCATGTGCCGAATCGTGAGGCCGCCGCTTTTCGACACCGTTGTGATCGAGAACCACGATTCCGTTTTCGGATCGAACCCGACGAGACGGTTGGGCTGGACACCCGTCTCGACCAGCCATAAGCGATCCTTGTCGTCGGACGTCATCGCGTAAGGAAGCGACATCGCTGCCGACGGCAGCGGCCATTCGCGAATCGCTTTCGTATTCGGGTCGAATCGCCCCAGCATGCCGCGCGTGTAGTCGCCGTACCAGATCGCGCCATCGGATGTGGTAGCGATTCGACGCGGACGGGTCCTTTCATTCGGCAGCGTGTACTCGACGATTTTCATCGACGAAGCATCGATCATCGCGACCTTATTCGATCCGAATTCGACGAACCAGGGCCGGTCCTGTCTGTCCATCACGATGCCGTACGGCCGCGAGCCCCTGGTCGGCGACGGAATGAGGTGCACCTGGCCGGCTTTCGTGTCGACGTGACCGACGTAGTTCGTGAATTGCGCCGTGAACCAGAGATTTCCCTTCCTGTCTTCGACGATCGTGTGCGGATCCTTCACCGCTGCATCGGGCATCATGTAAGTCGTGGTCTTTCCCGTAGCTGGATCCATTTTCAAAAGACGGCCGTTTGTGTTGCCGGAATACCAGATCGCTCCTGACTTCGCGACGATCAGGTTGTGCGGATGAGTGTTGTCACCTATCTCGAATCGTTTGAACTCACCGTTGGATGGATTGAGCCAGGCGACGTAGTTTCCGGCCTGTCCGACGAACCAGACTTTGCCGCTTCCGTCGACAAACGGATCGCGCGGGCGGGTCTTCTCCCAGGGGACGATCCACTCGGTTATCTGGACCGGTGCGACTATGGACGATGGAGTCGATCGAGGCGCGGTGGCGTACGCCGGTATGAGAAGGAGGGCAAAAGCGGTGAGGCGCATGACTGTCTCCGCTGAGAAGTGGCTCTGCATTCACCTTATTCGATGGCGCGACCCCGCGCCAGATGTGCGGAGTTGTCGCATATTGAATCCGCGTCAGGAAAGCCGTAACAGCCCCGTTTGGAGAAAGAGCATGCGCCTTAGACCGATCGCCGTTTCGCTTGCACTCGGATTTACTGTTGTCGCTATTGCAACGTGCACCGAGCCGCCAAGTGCACCATCGTCGTCAGTGACGAATGGCCTGACCGTTGTTGCTGCCAGGCAGAGCAGCGCCAAGGTCAAGTCGATAACTATCTCGCCTCCGAGTGCGTCGATTGCGATCGGCGGGACGCGGCAGCTGACGGCGACCATAAATCCTCCTGGTGCATCTGCAAGCATCGCGTGGAGCAGCTCGAATGCCGGGATTGCTACGGTAAGTCAGAGCGGTCTTGTCACCGGAGTCGCCGCGGGATCAGCAACGATCTCGGCTTCAGGTGGCGGCAAGGCTGGAACAGCGGCGATCATCGTCACCGCTGCGCCACCACCGCCACCGCCACCGCCACCACCGCCACCACCGCCACCACCGCCACCACCGCCACCACCGCCACCAC
>JBDTNA010000179.1:0-6821 GCA_039933985.1 Gemmatimonadales bacterium
GGTCATCCACACGTTCGTGGCGCTCGCATCAGAGCTCGCGTATTGCTACAAGCGCGGCACCGTCACGATATGGGGCAACGTCGTCGATGCAACGCATGGTGAAACGCGTCGCGAGACACTCGGCGACGGCAACGGCGCGGCAGCGTTTCAACGCTTTACTCTCAAGGCTTCGCCGCTGACGTACATCGCAGCGGCGACTGCGGAAGGCGCGGCATCGAGCCTCGAGGTTCGCGTAAACGAGGTTCGTTGGCACGAGCGCGAGATGCTCGCAGGCGTAGCGCAAACCGACCACGTTTTCGTCGCTCGTATTGCGGACGACAACAAGACGAGCATCACGTTTGGCGACGGCCGCAGCGGTGCCCGTCTTCCCACAGGACGTGAGAATGTGCGCGCGGTGTACCGCACTGGCATTGGACGGGCGGCTAACGTCGATGGTGGACGCATTTCGCTCCTCGCCTCGCGTCCGCTTGGGTTGAAGGAAGTTACGAACCCGCTTCGCGCGAGCGGCGGGGCTGATCCTGATTCGGACGAGCAGCTGCGACGCAACATTCCCATCGCATTGCAAGCGCTCGACCGACTTGTATCGGTGCAGGACCATGCTGACTTTGCGCGCGCGTTCGCGGGGATTGGGAAAGCATCCGCGGCACGCCTGTCGGACGGCAGGCGGCAGATTACTCACGTCACTATCGCCGGAGTCGGCGACGTGCCGATCCTCGAAAGCTCTGATCTGTTCACCAATTTGAATCTGGCGTTCAGCCGTCTTGGTAACCTGAGACAGCCCGTCGAGCTTGCGACACGCGAACTGGTGCTGCTCGTAATAGCGGCGCGTGTGCGCGTTGCAGAGGATTATCGCTGGGACCTGGTCGAGCCGCACGTGCGCGCTGCACTTCTCGACACGTTTGGATTCGAGCGCCGGGAGCTGGGTCAGCCGGCAACGTCGAGCGAAGTCATCGCAACTATTCAGCGAGTACCCGGCGTCGAGTACGTCGACCTCGATACGTTTGGCGGCATTCCCGAATTCGTTGCGGTCGCGGGACCGCCGCCATCGCGGCGGCCGATTACTCCAGGCGAGATCGCGGCGCTCGTGAAAGAAAGACTCGAACCGCCGCCCGGCACGACACCGACGGACTGCAACTGGCTTCCACCATTTTGTCCCGTGGTCGCGGAGTTGGCCGGACCCGATGAGAATGGTCTCATCAGACCGGCGCAACTGGCGATCCTCAGCCCGGATGCGCCAAATACTCTCGTTCTTTCTTCGATACCATGACGATGGCCGACACGACCAATCAGGCAGATCGGCTCTTTAACCTCCTCCCGGCCGTCCATCGTGTTCGCGATGAGGAGCTCGGCGGTCCATTGCGCGCGCTGCTCGGCGTCATTGGTCGACAAGTCGACCTGGTCGAAGAGGACATTCGGCAACTCTACGACAACTGGTTCATCGAGACGTGTGAAGACTGGGTCGTTCCATACATCGGTGAGCTTGCAGGCTATGCGTCAGTAGCCGGAGCGGGACGTGCCGGAGATCCGCGCGGCGCGGAGGGAGCGCTCCGCAATCGGTTTCTCGCGCCGCGGCGCGAGGTAGCGAATACGATTGCATTGCGTCGGCGTAGAGGTACGCTCGCTGTGCTCGAGCTGCTCGCAAACGAAGGTGCTGGATGGCCGGCGCGAGGCGTCGAGCTTTACCGGGCGCTCGTCATCGCGCAACACGTCAACTTCGTGCACAGAGGTCGCGTCGGATCCGCGTTAGTGCGCGATGCCGGCCTGATGGACATGGTCGATGGCCCATTCGATCACGTGGCACACGCGGTCGACGTGCGACGACCTGGATCATCTCGCACGCGTGGGATGGCGAACCTGCCAGCCGTCGCACTCTGGTCATGGAGACTCGGCGTCTTCCCGATCACAGCTTCACTTGCTCGTGCGCGGGAAGAGGATGGCGACGGTCTCTACACCTTCAGCATCCTTGGCAATGATGCGCCGCTGTTCATTCATGCCGCGCCAGAGGACTCGCCGACGCAGATCGCAGCGGAATCAAACCTGCCCGCACCGATCCGCCGTCGCGCGTTCGACACAAGTGTGCGCACGTACTATGGCGGTGGTCGCAGCCTGCGCATATGGAAAGGCGGCGAGAGCGACGTCAGCCCGCTCGAGACAAACGCGGTTCCCGCATCCGCAATAAGAGTTGCCGACTTGAGTGGATGGTACTATGAGCCAGAAGAGGGAACCGTCGTCGTCGATCCGGTGCTTGGTCGCATTGCATTCCCGCTCACGGAGCTGCCCGAGGGCGACGTCTGGGTGACGTACCACTACGGGTTCAGTGCAGCCATGGGTGGCGGCGAGTATTATCGCCTGGCTCGGCAGTCTCCAGATGCAAAAGTGTATCGCATCTCGCGCGGAGATGGCGACGCGCCGATCAATGACCGGCTCAGCGAATGGAACGCCGAACGTTCGCGCTTTCCTCATGCGATTCTCGAGATTGCCGACAACGGCTTTTACAGCGAATCGATCGAGGTGGAGCTCACCGCTGGTGAAAGTCTGCATATCCGCGCGGAGAGTGGGGCGCGGCCCGTTCTCAACCTTGAAGACCGGCGCCCGTCGCGCTCCGATCCACTCCTCGTACGCGGCGACAATGGGGGCCGATTCACAATCGAGGGGATCCTCGTGATCGGCCGCGGCCTGCGCCTCGAGGGCGAGCTCGATTGCGTAACGATCCGTCATACGACGCTGGTCCCTGGCTGGGAGATCACTTGTGACTGTGAACCCTGCAATCCATCGGAGCCGAGCATCAACATTCGCGGGTTGCGTGGACGGCTGCGAGTTCTCCACAGCATCATTGGAGCGATTCACGTCACGGAAGACGACGTGCGCGCAGAGCCGGTGGAGATCGAAGTCCGCGACAGCATCGTAGATGCAACGAGCATCGAGCATCCCGCGATCGGAACGCAGCGCGCAGGGATCGCGCATGCGACGGTTACAATCGTTCGATCGACGATGATTGGAACCGTATGGACGCACGCGATTACGCTGGCGGAGAACTCGATTCTACTCGGCGACGTGCGCGTTGCGCGTCGGCAAACTGGCTGTATGCGTTTCTGTTTCGTGCCGGATGGCTCGCGCACTCCGCGACGCTATCACTGCCAGCCCGACCTGGTGCGCGCGGCGGTGCCGGACGATGCCGACGCCGAAGCGAAGAGAGTGTGGCCACGGTTCAACGCGTTACTCTATGGCCAGCCTGGATACTGCCAGCTCGCGGATGCGTGCGCGATCGAGATTCGCAGTGGTGCCGACGACGAATCCGAGCTCGGTGCTTTTCACGACCTTTTCCAACCGCAGCGCGAGACGACGCTTGCTGGCCGACTCGGTGAGTATGTGCCGTCCGACGTTGACGCTGCGGTCATCCATGCAACCTGAGAGCAGTTCCCGGCTCAAACACTAGAACGGAGCACAGCATGCACGGCGACTTTTCGCGATTGACCTTCGATCCTCGGAATCATTTTTCGAGAGTGCTCGTGCAACAGGGCCGCGTGTATCTGGACGCCGAGCCGAACGAGCAGGCGGCCATCCTGCTGCATGCGATGCGTGCTTTTACGCGCGATGTCATTGGACCGCACGGTATCCCCGCGAATGCGGAACCTATGGAGCAGGGGTTTCGAATCTCGCCGCCAGGGCTGAACGAACCCGGCTTCGAAATAGGCATCGGACGCTATTACGTGGACGGGATTCTCTGCGAAAATGATGAAAGCGACGCGAAGTATTTCGACCAGCCAGATTACTTCCAGGATCCTGTAGCCAACCCCCTTCCCGCCGGTCCATATCTGGTATTTCTCGATGTCTGGGAGCGCCACCTTACATTCGTCGACCGGCCACTGCTTCGTGAGACCGCTCTCGGTGGGCCGGATACAGCGTCGCGTGCACAAGTCGTCTGGCAGGTAAAGGTTGTGGAACCGCCTTCGGCCGGTTTTGCCGATCCGCCGACTCCCGCCGAAATCGGGGCCGCCGTTCAGGAGCGCACCGATGACCAGCGACCGAGGATGCGTTCTCGTGTGAAGCCGGGCGACGTAAGCACGACGCCGTGCGTAATGCCGCCTGGTGGCGGCTATCGCGGCCGCGAGAACCAGCTTTACCGCGTCGAGGTTCATCAAAGCGGCGCCGCCGGTACTGCAACATTCAAGTGGTCGCGAGACAACGGATCGATCACGTTCCCGGTATCCGCAGTTACCGCTGGCGGCGTCAAAGTGGAGCAGCTTGGGCTCGACGCGACGCGCACACTCGTTCCAGGCGACTGGGTAGAGCTGCTGGATGATCTCGCCGTGCTTCACGGGCGTCCGGGAATTCTGGCGCGTGTTGAATCGATCGAGTCGCGAACCGTTGCGCTGGCGGCCGCGGGCAACGCATCGCTGACCGGCGCGGTTGCTGTGGAGCGGAGACCATTTCTGAGACGGTGGGATCACCGCGGGGCGCCGCCCGCCAGCGGTACGGTGACCATCACCGAATCGGCCGACGGCAACACCGGCTGGCTCGATCTGGAAGACGGAATTCAAGTGCATTTCGATGCGCTGGCCGCTGGCGCGCGTTATGTCACCGGCGATTATTGGACAATTGCCGCACGAACTTCCACGGGCGGAATCGAATGGCCTGAGATCGGCGGCGTTGCAGCAGCTTTGCCTGCTCAGGGTATCGAGCACCACTATGCACCTTTGGCGAGAATGACCGGCGCCGTCGTCAATAAACGGTTTCGCAGAATATTGACAACGACGATGACCACGGAGGCCTGAGCACCACGCATCGACGAAAATGATGGTATGCCTGAAGGAGCTATCAGAAACTCCGAGGTACAATCAGTGAGCAAAGTTGGCGGCAAGTTCCAGGCGTGTCCCCAGCCGCAGATTACGTCTCTGCCAGTGAGCCGCGTTTTGCAGCGCAAGTGCGCTTGTGGAAATCCGACGTCTTCGGGCGGCGAGTGTGAAGCATGCAGGAAGAAGCGCGAGGGCCCGACCCTGCAGCGTAGAGGCACACATGCGTCACGGGTGAGCGAAGTTCCCGCCATCGTGCATGAAGTCCTGCGCTCACCCGGACAGCGGCTCGATCAGGGCACACGCGAATTCATGGAGCCGCGTTTCGGGCATGATTTTAGTCATGTAAGAATTCACACGGGCGCAAAAGCGTCGGAATCTGCGCGTTTGGTAAACGCGTCGGCTTACACCGTAGGCCGGGATATTGTGATCGGCGGTCCGCACGTACCATACGACGCGGAAAGCGGCAGATCTTTGATTGCCCACGAGTTGACGCACGTGGTACAGCAGGGCGGAACGGTGGTAGACGCCCCCCCACGCTACTTTGGCGGTGACGAGCACGGACCGGCGGAGGCTGAGGCCGATCGCGCTGCAAAACAAATCATGCATGGTAGGTCTGGAGTAAAGGTGTCGGCCGACGCGGCACCGTCGCTTCACCGCAAGGTGAATGTTCACAAACCGAAAAACTCCATTCCCAATCCGACGGGAAAAGGGCTGGCACAGACAAACGCTGAGACCATTGAGTCGTACCTTCAGACACTTTGCTCGGGAGGCAGCGTCTCCGTTAACAAGGGCACCGGAAGTGTGAGCATCGCGGCCGGCTTCTGCCCGAAGCCGATGGCCAAAGGCGTTGCTGGTCCGGTGGCTCCCGCACCGGCTCACTCGTCGAAAGAGCCGGTAGGGTGCAACTGTCTCTGTGACATGGTAGACTCGGCTAACGACTTTACTATAGTAGTGGACGATGCAGACTGGCCTCATACATCAGGCCGGGTTGTGACGACGCCGTCGCCAAACAGCCCCAAGCTCTGGGGAGCTGCAACCGCCAGTGGCAAAACTACGAGCATCGATCCCTGGCTCGTGCTTGGCCACGAACTGTGCGGACATGCGTGGCTCGGCGAGAAAGGGCTGCCCGACGACAATGCGACACGCGGCGAGGGTGGTCATCAGGAAACTGTCTCTCGTGAGAACGAGTTGAGAGGCGAACACGGAATCGAGGCGCGAGGCAACTTCAAGGAACCTTACTGCGGTGAATCTTTCTGGAGGGACAAGGCCGGGCCGGGCCCGATAGAATGGTCTTCCTCCATGAAGAAGTGCGAAGCCTGGCGGATAAAAACCTACGGCGGGAAGTACAAGATCAGCGACAAGATTCCATGAGCGTGAATTGATGACAAGCGCTCCGATCGTCGATCAGGTATCAGTATCCATCGTCAGCGCTGCCGTATCGACGCACCCGCCTGGATGGCACATCGAATACGAGGTGCGAAACAATGGCACGCAGACAGTCTGGCTGGTCGTGGACGAAAGGCTGGTTTTCAGGCGGGACAACGATCACGTCGAGCTGTCGTATGCCCGGGCAAGGATGCAGCCCGGTGTGCAAGTGTTCGGCTACTTCGAGCCCAAAGCGACCGAGCTTTCGCCTGGTGAGAGTGCGCGTCAGTCGGTCGACATTACCTGGCCGTTGACGCTGAGTGACATCTGGAACGCGAACCGCGAGGTTGCGCCAGCTCCCGGTGTGTACGATGTGACGGTACGCATCGGTTTTGGCCTGACGCCCGCGCCTGAGTCGCCGACATCGGGCGAGACTGTCGAAGAACCTGTGCTTCGTTGGCAAAGGGAAGCCGTGAGTCCCCACGTTCAACTCGAAATTCCACTCGACCAGCGGCCGGTTGAGGAGTAGCGACTACTTTCTGCGCGAAAGTCTGCATCGTCAGTCTCCTTCGTCACGGCGTTGGCAGCGTGCCGCAGTCGAACCAGTAGTTGGATGGATCGCGCTTGCAGCAAGCCGCGCGCAGGTCGAGGTTCTCGTCG
>JBDTNA010000180.1:0-6806 GCA_039933985.1 Gemmatimonadales bacterium
GCCTGTGAACGATCCCTTCATGTGACCGAACAGCTCGCTCTCGATGAGCTCTTCCGGGATCGCCGCGCAGTTCACTTCGACGAATGTCTTGTCTGCTCGAGCGGAATGCCGGTGAATCGCGCGAGCTACAAGCTCCTTACCGGTTCCGTTGTCGCCGGTTATCAGGACGCGTGCGGGAGTTGCCCCAACCTTCTCAAGCTTGTCAACGAGCGCTCGCATGACCGGTGAATCGCCGATGATCTCGTACGGCGTGCCGGTGAAATTGCGAAGGCGCGAATTCTCCTCGCGAAGATTCAGGTGATCAAAAACATTTCTCAGCATCACCAGAATCCGATCCGTATCGAGCGGCTTTTCGAGGATCTCGTACGCCCCGAGCTGTGTCGCCTCTACCGCGGTGCGAATTGTCGCATGTCCGCTGATCATCACGACCGTGGCAACGGGATCTATCTCGCGAATCTTTTTCAGCGCCTCCATCCCGTCCATGCCCGCCATCTTGACATCCATGAAAACGAGATTCGGCTTCCACTTCTGATATTCCGCTATTCCTTCCGCTGCATTCGAGACAGCGTGGACTTCGTAACCCTCGTACTCGAGCAGCTGACCAAGGGCCGCGCGAATCCCCTGCTCGTCATCGACTACGAGTATTCGACGGTTCATTGAGTCTTCTTGTATACCGTGATGCGGCCATCGGCGATTCGAACGTCGCCGATGTATGCGGGCAGCTTCATCGGAAGTGCATCGTTCGAGAGGCCCGCAGGCATTTCACCCTTTCTCAGCCGTGCAACGAGACGCGGAATGATCGCGGTGGGAATCGGGAACGCGCCGACCTTGATGTCCTTCACGTTGAACTCGCCAACGCCGGGACGAAGCACGTGAATTGTGCCGCCCAGCTGAACTGTGTCGCGATCGCCGAGCAATGCTCCAAGCGGACCAAGCACTTTCGCGGCACCGAGCTGCTTGAGATCGATGTTCGATCGGACGTAGAGCCGATCGCCTCTCACCGACGATGTGGCTTGCTCACTCGCTCCCGGCAGCTGCCTGATCGCACTCGTCAGTATGTAGGACGAAGCCTCACCCGGGGAAAGATTCACATAGGCCGGACCGCCTTTCGTCGAAAGCGATGACACCTTGCCCTGACCCGCCGTGCCTTTCGCTGCCGAGAGCGCTTCCCAGTCACCCGGAACACGAATGACGGTCGAGGTGTCGGCACTCGGCGGCCCACCCGCGTAACGGCGATAGATCGTCTCGAGCCGGTCGCGATTGAACCAGCAAATGACGCCAATGATCAGGAAAAAAACTAGACAGCCGAGTCTGCGGATACAGCCAAACATGTATGGTCCGTGCGTCGGGGTTTGCGAGAGAGGGAATATCCGTGATCGACAGGCCGAAGCAAAGCCCGTCCACTCCAATGAAAGCGCAAACCCTGCGCCTGACCATCAGCCCCCGGGTGGACCATGTCGCCCACCTTCGCCGTCCCGCGGCCGCACAAAGGGCTCCTTTACTTCCTTCGGCACCTTCGCCCACTGCTCCGGCGTAAGAATGGTTTCTGCGTCCTTGATGGCCTTGGCGGACAGAGTGCGTCCTTCCTGGATCCGCCCACGCATCTTCATCATGAGCTGCATCGGATCAGCGGTACGCGCATCTCGCCCGCCGAGAGTCTGCGCGAGCGCCCCAATGAGAGTATCGGTCTTGACCTGAAGTGAATCACCCATGAGAGTGAGCTTCGCTTTCTGGTCTGCGGTAAGCTCGAGCTTCAGCGAATCATTGAGGTCGATGATCTGCCTGAATGCATTCGGCACCGCGCGCGCAAGCCGCTCGCGGAAATCGACAGCGGAAGCACGCGCTCCGTTGCGGCCACCGAAGACGGCATTCATCTGCTGGCGCGCAGGATCGACGCCGAGGGCAAGGCGGGCCTGAACGGCAAGCTGGAACGGAACGCGGAATGCGTTGCGCGATCCGTTTGCTGCGCCGAAGTGTTCGTTGACCTGATATATGAATCGCTGACTCGCCGGATCGAATCCACGTACGTACATGAGGGTGCGATCCGGAAACACGGGCTGACCCCATCCCTTGAGATTGTCCTTTCCGTGAAGAAGCTGATCGATGCCCGTGAGTGTATTCAAGCCGAGGACAGAGATCGTGAGCTTTCGCTGCAGGCCGAAGCTGCTGGGCTTGAAGTTCAGCTGAAGGTCGAAGGACGGCGTCCATGGAACCGAACAGCTGTTTCGGGATGCGATTGTATTCATCTGCGACTGAATGCATTCACGCGCGCGATCAGGAGCTATCGAGAGCAGACGAGACATGCCGTTGGCAATCGCAGTGTCGGGTGCCGTGGATGCATCGAATATGAAAGCGCGATCGTTTCTCAGTCCGTCGCCATTTACGTCGCCGCCGACAAGCGGAGTGAAAAATCCGCCGGAGCTCACACGAGCAATCGCTGTGAGCTCGATTGCCGGCTTGATCGGCCATGTGAGTGTTCCGAGAATGGAGTGCCTTCTCTCCTGATCACTGGTCGCGCGCTCAGCGAGATTCGGATTCCCGGAGGTCGATGCTCCCGATCCGCCGCCGAACCCGAATCCACCGCCGCCGAAAGTCGAGATGCCCTGCGCCTGATCGATCGACCGCGTGTACGTGTACGAAGCGTTGAACACGAGGGCCTTCGTCGTGATTCCGCCGAAGCTCGCCGTAAGCTGTTTCGTTTCGGACGAGAGGTCGGAGTTGATCTGGCTGACAACACCAAAGCGCGGCTGCAAACGCGAACCGGTAAGCGAAACGGCACCGGTATTCGGTACGATCGATGTCACGGGCGCGTAGACTGGTCGCATGCCTTCGGTCGATAAAACGAACTCGGCCGTCGTATCGAGATTCAGATCGCGCGCGCTCGTCTGCGATACACCCCTGGCGAACGATGCGTCGATCGAAAGGTTGTAGCGTTCGGCGAAGCGCCGGTTCAGTCCGAGAGATCCGCGCCACGCGCGTGGTGCACCGAAGTCATTCCTGAATACAGTGACATTGCGGCGCTCGTTGCCGAATTGCTGGCTTGCTCCATTGCATGTTGCTGGAACGGCGGCGGGATTGGTGATGAATGTCTGCCAGTCGGGGGTCGGAACTGTGGACCCAACGCAAACAATCTGCGACTGGCCGTTGATCAATCCATTCGCGTCTGCGGCCGATGCGAAGAGCGCTGACGAGGCTCTGCCGCGGAATTCTCCGAATCCGCCGCGAATACTTCCGAGTGCGGGACCGTTCTTCGACTGTCCGTAGGTATAGGTGAACCCGAGGCGCGGACTGAGATGCGTCTCGGAAGGGAACCTGTCAGTCCGCACGCCGAACAGCGAATCGATGGCGGGATTGAATGCCGGAGCATCGGGATATGCCGAGCTCTCGAGCCGTACTCCGTAGGTGAATTGGAGTTTCGGCGACTTGCGCCACGAGTCTCCCAGGTAGAGAGCGCCATTGATGCTGCGTGCCTGCCTGTCGCGACTGGCAAGCGTGCGAGTGAAGCTCGCCGGGTTCCCAGACTCGAAGTCGGCCAGTGAGTTGAACGTGAATGTGCCCAGTGCATTTGCGAACGATCCGTTCTCGCTGCGTTCTTCGTTCAACAGTCCACCGAGCTTGATGCGGTGCGAAGCGTTGTGCGAAACGCGCGACACCTCATCACTGATTTCAGTGAGACGGCTGCGTGATTCCTGTGGAAGCGACGGATTGACTCCGAACTGAAGTGTCGAGACTCCAAGAGTCCCGTCGGGGAGATTCGATGCAACGGTCACCCGGCCCGATGGCACGCGAAGGTATGGATCGGTGTTGCGGGAATCGATCGACGAGTACGCTCTCAGCTCATTGATGACCGAGGCCCAGTGAGACGTCAGGGTGAGCATGCCGCCGCCACCTGAGCTTTTCGCGTTGCCGCCGCTGTGCGGAACCGAGAATGGAGATATTCGGCTCGCGTCCTGAATCGATCCGCGCCAGTCACCGCGCAGCATCAGGCTGTGAGCTTCGCCGAGCGAGTAATCAGCGCGAACCAGCGCGGACGCATTGTTGTTGAGTCGTTCTTCCGGAATGATCGGCGTTGTCGGCTGGAGCCCGAATTGATTGAGCAGCCCAATAAAACGGGACACAGAATCGCCATT
Source organism: Gemmatimonadales bacterium (assembly GCA_039933985.1). Classification (GTDB taxonomy): domain Bacteria; phylum Gemmatimonadota; class Gemmatimonadetes; order Gemmatimonadales; family Gemmatimonadaceae; genus UBA4720. The sequence goes on from JBDTNA010000180.1 coordinate 4,131, forward strand.
TGTGCCGAGTCGCTGGAGTGCCAGCGGATCGGCAGCGAGAAGTGACTGGACTGGATCGGTGCGCCTCGTGTACGAAACCGCGCCGAAGACAAACGCTTTGTCCTTTACAATAGGTCCACCGAATCCGCCGCTGATCTGGTTCTGCGTGTATTTCTGCGAGAATGCGTTTTCGGGATCGTCGACGAACTCGAGAGATGGATCTCGCAGCGAGTAGTTGACTGCACCCTGGAACACGTTGGTTCCACCGCGAGTCGTGCTGGCTACCTGACCACCGGTGAATTGTCCGCGGGCGACGTCGTATGTGCTGGTGACGACACGCGTGTTGCGAACCGCTTCCTGAGGAACTGATCCAGATCCGAAGGTCAGTCCGTCGAGTGTGATACTGTTCTGATTTGACGGTTGTCCGCCAACAGAAAATGAGGCGGGAGTCGAATCCGTTGCGGCAACACCAATGACTCCGGGAGCCAGCGTCGCGAGCGCGTTCAAGTCACCGGCCTCGATGGGAAGACGATTGATCAATCCCGGATTGAGCCCACGCTCGGTTGATCCTGCTTCGGGTCGTTGTCCCTGCTGTTGCCTGTTGGGAGCACCGCGAACCTGCACGCTTTGGAGAACTGTCGCGTTGCGTCCCATCACGACGTCGTGAACCAGGCGGTCTTCGTCGGACTGACGGACCAGATTCGAATTGTTTGGCGCGTATCCGATGGAATTGACGGTGACCCGATAGCTGCCACCGCCGTCGGGAAACAGAATCGAGTAACGACCCTGCGCGTCCGTGACCTTGGTCCGCGTGATCTGAGTTTCGGCCGACGTCACCGAGACCCGGGCGCCGGCGAGATGACCGCCCTCGGGAGTCTTAACCTGGCCCATGATGATGTCGGTCGTCGAGCCGACCTGGGCGGATGCTGCAGCGGGAGCGAGCGTAAGCGTAAGGGCCAACGCGAAGCGTGCGAATAACTTCATTTTCCTTGATTGGCTTTCAGTTAGCGCCCAACCAGGGGCGATATCCTGCTTACGCGCGGCGGGCGCGATCTGTTGTACTTCCGGAGGGTGAGGCGGACGAGGTTTCTTCCCGTTAGCTTCCCTTTGCGATGAACGACGCCGCCCTTCCCCGCAAAACGATCTTCAATCGCGTTGCCCTTCCGCTCTTTACATGGGGCCTGCCCTTTCACAGCCTCCTCGTCGCCGTGCTCTTCGGCGGACTCGGCCTCTCCGTCGGACTGGTCCGCGGGTTTGCAGCATGGAAAGAGATCGCGGTTCTCCTGCTGGTAGGGATTGTCATAGTCCGCGCCGCCACGGGCCGGGGGCCGCGCGTTGCGATTTCGTGGGTGGACCTCGCTGTTGCGTCGCTGCTGTTTATCGCGGCCGCATTTCTGATTGGGGGTAGATCACTGCTTCAGATCGAGCTGCCTCCGGGAACCGAGCTCTACGGCATTCGCGACATCGCGTTCTTCCTGCTGCTCTATTTCATCGGACGCGCGAGCCCCGAGATTGCCGACGATCCGCAGACGCTGAGGCGACTCTACATCATCACGCTTCTCGCAAGCGCGATCGCCGTGGTCGAGTGGGCCTTGGTTACCCCCGATATGCTGGTGCTGATGGGCGTCGCTTCGTACTTCCAGAAATTCCTCAACGTCGCTGCATTTACGGAAGGAAATGAATTCGGCCTTCCGATGAACTACTGGACGCAGATCGGAAGCATCAACGTGCAGCGTGCCGGATCGATCTTCCTCTCGAGCCAGGCATTCGCCGTTCCGTTCCTGATCCTGATGCCGGCCGCCACAGCATACGTCTTTGGAGCGGCGAAGCGGCTCACACTGTCGATGAAGATCGAGTACTCGATCATCTGGCTTGGACTTTTTCTGAGCATCACGCGAATGACGATTCTCGTGTGCCTGCTTCAGCTGGTGTTCGTGATTCTGATCCTGAAGAAACCCGAGTGGGCTGTCGCGGGTTTGATCGCCGGCGTTGTCGCGATTCTCGTAGCGATGGCAGTGATGCCCGGCCTTCCCGGCTTCATCTGGGACACTCTCACGTGGCAGACCGGAAGTAGCGCGTCGCACGTGAAGGATTGGAGCAAGGGATTCACTGCGTTGTTCGATCGTCCGTGGGGATCGGGACTGGGAACGACCGATCAATCCGCGGTTCGGTTTGGACTCGATCCTCTTACCGCCGACAACGGATACTTCAAGTACGCAGTCGAGCTCGGCGTGCAGGGTTTCGTTGCGTTGCTCGCGATCTTCACCGGAATTCTCGCTGCCTCATATCGCCTTGCAATTCGTGCGAGCACTCAGACGAGACGGTTGATGGGAATCGTGGTGTTCGTGACGACGATCGGAATCATGATCAACGCTACGACTGGCGTCGTATTCAATGCGCTTGTGCTTTCCTACTTCTATTTCTGGTTTGCCGGCGCGGTTGTCACCGTCTGTCAGCGCGAGTTTGCAATGGCGCCTGAACCGGCAAGACAAGAGCTCGAGCTGTCGGCCGCGTGAACTCGAGCTCCCGTCCGGCCGCAGCGTCTGCCGGCGGATCCCTGATCAAATCGCTTGCTGACAACAGCGATGGTTCGTCGCTCGCGACGCGAATGCGACGGGCGCGATTCGCTCTTTTTCTATCGCTACTGGGTACCGTGAAGGGTCACGTGAGTATTCTGGACATCGGCGGCAAGGACGC
>JBDTNA010000181.1:0-6765 GCA_039933985.1 Gemmatimonadales bacterium
GTTCGCACCACGTTGATCAACTACGCAGTCGAGCAGAAAGGCAAAGTGAAGCCCGGCTTCGTAGTATCGAAGGCGTGGAGAGACGAGTTCTACAACAGGCTCGTCGCCCAGGGCGTGAAAGTCGACAAGGCCCAGTTCGAAGCCGGCGGCTCGGAAATCGACCGTCTCCTCGGCTCGAGCATCGCCCGAATTTCGTTCGGTGACTCGACGGCAAAACGCCGCGACGTCGCGGACGATTCGCAGCTCAAGCGCTCACTCGAGCTTCTGCACGCGGGCCAGACCCAGCGCGCTCTGTTCGACGCCGCACTTCGCCAGCAGACCGCATCGATGAGCCACTAGGCGTTCTACACCTATGACCGCCACCACGTAAATTCCGTGGTGGCGGTTTTTTTTGCATTATTCGCCTGTAAAAACACTCTCAGGGAGAATCACATGGCAGGTGGCTTGATTGTCCTCGGCGTCGTCGCACTGCTTGGAGTCTGGATAGCCAGCAAGGCGTTCAAGATCGTAGGCCAGGCAGAAGTCATGGTCGTCGAGCGACTCGGACGGTTTCATCGGGTAGCGCGCTCGGGCCTCAACATTCTGCTGCCATTCGTCGAGGTCCCTCGGACAATCGACGTACGCTACTTCGAAAGCGACGTTACGGGCGTCAAGCGCGTGACGTCGGGACATACGGCGCGCATCGATCTGCGCGAGCAAGTGTTGAACTTTCCAAGCCAGCCAGTGATCACGAAAGACAACGTCACGATCGACATCGACGCCGTGATCTACTACCGCGTTGCCGATCCTCAGAAAGCGACGTACTCGGTTCAGAATCTTCCGTACGCGCTCGAAACTCTCACGCGGACCACGCTCCGTAACATCGTTGGCGAGATGGAGCTGGATGCTACGCTCGGCAGCCGTGATGTCATCAACAAGCGGATGCGCGAAGTGATCGAAGAAGCGTCGATCGGCTGGGGTGTGGACGTGACACGCGTAGAGCTTCAGGCAATCGAGCCGCCCCGCGACATTCAACAGTCGATGGAGCTTCAGATGCGCGCCGAGCGCGAGCGGCGCGCCGCGGTAACCAATGCCGAGGCGGGAAAACGCGCCGCGATCCTCGAAGCCGAAGGAGTTCGAGAATCTCAGGTGCGCCGCGCTGAAGGAGAAAAAGACGCGGCAGTGCTGAGAGCCCAGGGTCTAGCCGAAGCGCGCCTGGCAATGGCGAATGCCGAGGCAGAAGCAATCCAGAAAATTGCGTCGGCGCTTCCTGAAGGTCAGGCGGCGATGTATCTGCTCGGCATGAAGTACCTCGAGGCGCTGCCGACGCTCGCACAGGGAAAGAACGCTACGATCTTCCTCCCTGCCGAAGCCGCGGGAGTGATGGGCGCAATCGGTGGTCTGCGGGAGCTCATTGGTCGCGGCGGTATCCCGCGAAATGAAGAGCCGGCGTCCCCGTCATCAGATGCGCCGCGGAAATTGACTTGACGGAGATTTCCCAGGAGCGCGCGGAAAGAATCGCCCGCAGTCATCCCTGCGATCACTGCGGCGAGTACAGCTTCAAGAAATTGAAGGTGAAGCCCTCAACGGAATCAGATCGCAAAGTGCTCGGCGAGGTCTGGCACATCACGAAGACGTGCGGCGTCTGCGGAATGCATCACGAGATCGGGATAGACGCGGAAGGAGATATCGTCTACGCGACGTGATCTTACGTTCTAGATCCCATTAGGCCAGTTGGGCTTGTGGGAATATTTCTTCCCGAAGACAGCCTCGAGCACTTTCTCCGGCTTCTCGGTTCTTGCGATCGCATCCAGTCGATCGTTTAGCGGCATGACACGAGAGAAGTCGCGGTATCGATCGTACCCGTGCGGAAACGTGGCCGGCCCGCCACGCATTGCCCGTGAAAGAAGCATGTCCGGTATCAGAAACCGGGTCGCTGCATAGAAGAAGTTGAGCGTCTTCGGCTTCGGCAGAGTGCTTTCGACGAGCCCCCGCGGCATCGACCCATGCTTTCCCCATTGAACGTTGATCGCGACCTGGGAGCTCGGCCACGGTGTATGAAGCAGCGTTCCGTGCCAGTAGGTCCATACGTCTGTTGGCGCCCCGGTCGGGTCGTAACCAACCCAGACCACCTCTTCGTCGGTAGGGACGGTAAACGGGATCCACGCCCCGTCGACGTCGTCGCGCCAAAGGAGGTGGTAGGCGATTATCCGTTTTGAGGGATGAACCACCGCCGCCACCCGGGACAGCGGGAACCTTTCGTCCCGCTGCAGGTACAAGACGGGAGCGAGGCTGCGCGCCAGTATAGCGCCACTATCGGTTTGGCTGAGCACACCTTGCAAATCAATGGGTCGCGGTGGGATGTGGGCGCGAGGCCCGCACCCGGCGGATGCGACAATGAGAAGAATGAGGGCTAAGTCCCAGACACTCTTCACATTGCCTCGTCCAATCAGAGCGACTCCAACAGTGAGGTTAGCGCTCTCCAAGGTGGCAAGGGAGCGCGATCCGCCGGAGGACCGATGCGCAAGCCTCGTCCAAATACGTACAACCCCGCGCAAGTACTTCACCTTATCAACAGCGACCGCTCAGGTGGTCCGCTCAGCTGCCCCTCCTGCTCCGGTTCCATCGAGCGAGACCCCGCCCGATATCCGCCAACGCCGATGTCCCACGTGACTCTCCGTTGTAAAACCTGCGGCCGGACCGCCAAGTATGTCGTCAGCGCTGCTGGAGCGGCCTGATAAAGAAGGCCCCCGCCGGGCATGTTCCCTAAACAGGTGCACAAAACTTGCCCGCAATTTCCCGGTATCATCACTCGCGCGCGGCGGCGATGATCCCGGTGCCGGAACGATGCCGACGAGGCACTCCGGTCCGAATACACTGGTGCGCCACGTTTGACGCACAGTGGTTACAGTCAGACCCCTGAGAGGGGAAAGGAAAGAGTTATGTCACGCATTACCGGCACAGTGAAGTGGTTCAACGATGCAAAGGGATTTGGATTCATCTCCCGCGAAGGAGGTCCCGACGTTTTCGTCCACTTCAGCGCAATCTCCGGCTCTGGTTTCAAGTCGCTCGCGGAAGGCGATAAGGTTGAGTTCGAGGTGGTACAGGGACAGAAGGGACCTCAAGCTGCGGACGTCAGCAAAGCCTAACCGAAGAAAGAAAAGACCCCGGCGAATGCCGGGGTCTTTTTCTTGCCTTTTTTTTGTCCCGACTTCGTTTTTGCAAGGAGAGCAGATGGCAGCGATCTGGAAAGGTTCAGTCTCGTTCGGGCTTGTAAATATTCCGGTGGAGCTGCGGACTGCAGTGCGCGCGGCGAAGCGCGAGACGGCATAACGACCGCGATGGCGACGCGTTCAGGGCGCGCCGCGAGTGCGCGCGAGCAGCTCGCCGAGTATCGCCGTAAGCGAGACTTCACGAAAACCGCCGAGCCGTCCGGAGATGCAGCGTCTCCTGAGGCGGGCGCGCTTCGTTTCGTAATTCAGAAGCACGCTGCTACACGTCTGCATTTCGATCTGCGCCTCGAGCTCGACGGGGTGATGAAAAGCTGGGCCGTGCCGAAGGGCCCGAGCACCGATCCAACGGTCAAGCGTCTTGCGATGCAGGTCGAAGATCATCCGATCGACTACAACGAATTCGAGGGAATCATCCCGAAGGGCGAATACGGTGGCGGAACCGTGATGCTCTGGGATGCCGGCACATACACATCGGACAGCGCGTCACCCGAACAGGCCGAAGAGGCCATCCGCGAAGGTCTGAAGAAAGGTGACCTCAAAATCAGGTTCTTCGGCGAGAGAATGCACGGATCGTGGGTGCTGGTGCGCACGAAGGGCTGGGGTGGTCGCTCATCGTCGGACAAGCCGCAGTGGCTGCTGATCAAGCATCGTGACGAATTCGCCTCGGAGAACGATGTTGTTGATGAAAACATGACATCGGTCACTACCGACCGGTCCATGAAAGAGATCGCGGAAGGCAAAAGCAAGGTCTGGCACAGCAACCGGACAAGACACGTGATTGAAAAGACAACGCCGGCAAAAACATCGAGTCGCACATCCAGTATCTCGGAACTCGCCAAGCTGCTGGAGCCGATGTACGCAAGCGTTGGAACGTCGATTCCGAAGGATGGATGGACGTTCGAGCCCAAGTACGATGGCATTCGCGTTCTCGCGTTCGTCACGGACGACGAAGTGCAGCTCGTCACGCGAAATGGAAAAGACAAGTCGGAGCAGTTCCCGGAAGTGGTCGATGCCCTCCTCGACATCGCGGCCAGAAGAAAAAAGCCATTCGTGCTCGACGGAGAGATAGTCGCGCTGATCGATGGAATGCCTGGTCGCTTCCAGGAGCTTCAGAGCCGGATGCACGTTAAAGAGCCTCACCTCATCGAGCGTCATCGCGCGGCTTCGCCATCAGCTCTGATTCTCTTCGACGTATTGCTCGCCGGCAACGACGTTCTAGTGAAGGAGCCCTGGGCCAAACGCCGCGCCCGACTCGTGAAGGAAATCGAAAAAGAGACCGGTGACGTGATTCGGATTACCGAGTCGATCGAGGGCAACGGCGAGAAGATGATGGGTGTAGCCGAAAAGAGGGGCTGGGAAGGAATCATCGCCAAGCGCGTCGAGTCGATATATGAGCCCGGAGTTCGGTCACGTGCATGGATAAAGCTCAAGATCGAATTCAGGCAGGAGTTTGTTGTCGGTGGATTCACCGAGCCGCGGAATTCGCGGCAGCACATCGGTGCTCTTCTCCTCGGCTACTACGACGGTGATCGATTCATCTACGTCGGTCATACGGGCGGGGGCTTCACGGCCGACGGGCTCGTGGAGATGTACACGAAGCTGAAACCGCTGGAGACCGACAAATCTCCCTTTCAGGAGATTCCGAAGACGAACGAGAAAGCCCACTGGGTGAAACCCAAGGTCGTCGTCGAAGTGAAGTTCAACGAATGGACCGGCGACGGAAAACTGCGCCAGCCGATCTACCTGGGCACGCGCGATGACAAGAAGCCCACCGAAGTCAGCCGTGAGAGTACGAGCATGCAGAAAAAAACCGGCGCCAGGAAGACGGCTAAGGGATCCGCGGAGAATGTCACGAAGTCCAAAGCCCGCAGGCGCGTCTACGCGAAGCGAACTCTCGAGGCGGAAGACAAGCCGACGAGCGCAGCGAAGAAAGCAAGTGCAAAAAGCCGCGACGGCATTCTTGCGCAGCTCGACGAGCTCGAGAAGGGCAAGAAATCCGGGACGATCACAATCGCGCCGGGCGTGGCACTGGATGTCACCAACCTCGGGAAGGTGTTCTTCCCGAAAGAGAAGCTCACGAAGGGCGATCTTATGCGTTACTACGTGAAGGTCGCGCCTTTCATGCTGCCGGTGATGGCCGATCGCCCTCTCGTTCTCAAGCGATTCCCGAACGGGGTGACGAGCCCCGCATTCTTTCAACAGAACGCGGGTGAAACACCCGACGCTGTGCGTACCGAGACAATTCACACACAGGGAGGATCTACCAATCTCCGGGTGGTCGGCGGCGATCTCGTGACACTGCTCTACACTATTCAGCTCGGCGCCGTATCCGTCGATCCGTGGCATGCGCGCGTGCAATCACTCGATCACGCGGATTACAGCATTATCGACCTCGACCCCGGTCCGCGCGCGACTTTCCAGCGGGTCGTGGAAGTCGCGAAATGGGTCAAGGAAGCGATGGATTCGCTCGGGTTGCACGGGGCGCTCAAGACGTCCGGCTCGAGAGGACTTCACATCTATCTGCCGCTTCCGCCTGACACTCCAAATGAAGCGGCCACGCTTGTCGCTCAGATCGTGGCAACGAAAGTGAGCGAAGAGTATCCGAGAGAGGCGACGATCGAGCGCGCGGTGAAAGCGCGGGGCGCGACGCAGGTTTACGTGGACTACCTGCAGAACATCATCGGAAAGACTGTCGCCGCGGCGTATGCAGCTCGCGCGAATCCGGACGCGATGGTGTCCACGCCGCTCGATTGGGATGAGCTGGACGACGAAGATCTTGCCCCGGGCAATTTTACGATTGTGAACGCGCCGGATCGCTTCGCTGAGGTTGGCGATATCTGGGCGGCTCAATTGAAGAAGAAGAATTCCCTTCGCGCGCTGGTGTAGCTGGAGGTGGCACGGGTTGTCAGCGGGAGCTGACTTTTCTCAGGGGCAGATCGAGTTGATCGGTTTTTTCTACGGGCGCGGGGCGCGGGGCGCTTTCGAAGGTGGGGTCGCTCGACTCGTCCACCATATGGGTAAGCTTGTAATACAAATGGAGCGCGTTGACCGGCGCGATGAAGCTGCGTCGGCCGGCTCGCGAGATAGCGACTGCTTCTTCGCGGACGCGACGGGGCAGATCCTGCGCCATCGGGTGGGCAAGGAGTCGCCTGATTTCGGATGTATCTCGCGCCAGTAGTGCAGCGCAGAGGCTGTCCAGGTATGCGAGCATCGGTCTCCGATATATGGAGGCTAATTAAACCTTAGGTACACATTGCAACTAATACACCCAGAACGCAATACGTTCGCGCAACCGTTCGGTTTCCGGTACACGCCTTTTACTTAAGACGAAAGAAGGTCTAGTCTGATACCCCGTTGTGCCGGCCGGCGTTTCCTCGGGGCATATCGGTAGAGCTGGGCGGGTCTTCCCCTTCCCTCGCTTCTCCATTCATCGGTAGGTTCGACCAACCAGGCAGCCTGAAGCGCGCGGCGGAAGCTTGCTTTGTGAAGCCTCTTTGCCAGCAACAGCTCGTACATCTGCTGGAGCTCGGTGAGGGTCAACATTTGTGGCAGC
>JBDTNA010000182.1:0-6718 GCA_039933985.1 Gemmatimonadales bacterium
CATCACCGATTCCATGGCCGCCGTCTCATTCGCACGATCGACTCCCTCACGATCGAGCGGCTCTGTCGTACACTCCCACTCACCATCGCGCATGCACGGCGGCCGCACCACCACACCATGACGCCGCGCATCATGTATCAACGTACTCGGCGGATAAAATCCCATCGGCCATGAATTCAATAACGCCGCAAAGAATTCCGCGGGATAATGCGCCTTGAGCCAACCTGTCGCATACGCAATCAGCGCAAAGCTCCACGCATGCGATTCCGGAAATCCATAGTTCGCGAAAGATTTCAGGTCTTCGACGATTCCCGTCGCCACCGATTCCTCAACGCCGCGCTCGACCATCTTGTCCCGCAACCGCGTCAGCGTTTCGATCAGCCGCGAGATCTTCCTGATGTGCCCCATCGTCCGGCGCAGCTCATCCGCCTCCGCCGCGGTGTATCCGCCCAGGACCATGGCGATCGCCATCGCCTGCTCCTGGAAAATCGGAATGCCCTGCGTGCGCTTGAGGATCGGTTCGAGAAGAGGGTGCGGATACGTCACCTCCTCGAGTCCACGACGCCGTAGCGTGTACGGATGAACGAACTTCGCCTGAATCGGTCCCGGCCTGATCAGCGCAACCTGCACAACGATGTCATACATGCGATCGGGAAGCGTGTGCAATATCGAGTTGATCTGCGCACGACTCTCGATCTGAAACGTCCCGATGGTCTCGCCGCGCTGAATCAGCTCGTACGTCTTGGGATCGTTCACCGGCAGCTTGTACATCTGCGGGCGCTCACCGGTGCGTACCTCGATGTAGTCGAACGCTCTTCTCACGAGTGACATCGCACCGAGCCCAAGGAAATCGAACTTCGGAACTCCGACGGCATCGAGATCATCCTTGTCGAACTGCACGATGGTGCGGCCCATCGTCGTATGCTCGATTGGCATGTACTCGCCAAGCGGCTGCGATGACAGAACAAATCCACCGACGTGAGTTGCACGAAGCCGGGGAAGATCCTCGAACGCGGCCATCGCTGAAAGCATGGCCTTTCCTCTTGCGTCCTCGGCGTTGAAGCCGAACCGAGCCCCAAGCTCGGTACGGATTCGCTCTGCGCCCTCGCGCGGTTCATCGTAGTGCATCCGCTTCGACATGTCGTTGATCAATTCCATCGGATATCCGAACGCGCGCATCGAATCGCGCAGCGCGTTGGGACCGCGATACGTCTGCACGATGCACGCGATCGCCGAATGCGATCTCTCGTAGTGATCGTACATGTAGTCGAGAACTTCTTCGCGCCGGTCGTGCTCGATGTCGACGTCGATGTCGGGCGCTTCGGTCTGTCCATCGACACGCTTCTCTGAAAGGAATCGCTCGAAGAGCAATCCGTTCTCGACGGGATCGACAGCGGTCACAGCGAGACAATACGCGACCGCGGAATTCGCGGCGCTCCCGCGACCCTGGCAGAGAATGTTGCGCGACCGCGCGAATCGGATCGCATCCCACATCACGAGAAAGAATCCGGAGAAGCCGAGCTTCTGGATTACCTGGAGCTCGTGCAGGAGCTGACGGTTTTGCGCATCACTGAGACTGGTGCCCCAGCGCTCGATCGCGCCTTCGAACACTTTGTCGCGCAGGAAATTGGTGTCGCTCATCCCCGTCGGATTGGGGAACTTAGGCAAGGGGGGCCTAAGCCAGCTCAAATTGAAATCGCACTCGGATGCGATTCGATCCGATTCCGCCAATCCCTCCTCGCGACCCTTCCATCGCTCGGCCATCTCCGACGGAGAAAGCAGCCGCCATTCCCCGTTTGGATGGAGGAGCCCCCGCGACATCGCCTTATCTATAGTAGTGTCGTATCGCAAAGCGGTGAGTACGTCATGCACCAGGCGACTCGACTGATCGATGTAACGCGGATCATTCTGTGCCACCCACGCGACGTTCTGCTTCTTCGCGAGATCGATCAGTGCCGCAGCGAGCGCTGCCTCACATCCACCGGTGTGATGAAGCTGAACTTCGACAGCGAGACGGTCGCCGAATACTTCCTTCCACTCCGAAAGCATTCGAGCTGCAGCGGCATACTCGCACGCCTGGATCTTCGCGCCGATCGGACCGGACGCGGGACCGGTCAACGCAATGATGCCGGCACTTCTCTCTCGTACATCCGACCAGCTCACGCGAGGACGTCCGCGCTTGTCGGCATTCTGCCCTTTGACCCATCCGCGAAGTGAGCCGACACGTGCGCGAGTCACGAGCGCACCGATGTTTCGCATGCCTTCGGCGTTCATCGCATAGAAAGCTGCGGGTCGTCCATCGACGTTGAGCTCCACGCCGACCACTGGCTTGATGTTCTGCCGCCGGCACTCGAGAGCGAAACGCACGACACCGCCCAGATCCGCGGTGTCTGCTATACCTATAGTAGTGAAACCGAGCTCGGCGGCCTTTATGACCAGTGCTTCAGGGGTGACCGCCCCATCGCTGAACGAAAAAGCGGTGTGGGCTCGGAGCTCGGTGTAGGACATCGGGTCTCAATCGTAATACCGAACAAACACCGAAGCAAGAACGGACCGATGGCCAAAACCTGCTTCAAGCCGCTTCAATCGCCAAAACAGTAAGAAACCCTCACTTACTGGTTAAGAAACATCCGCGGCGGGCATCGGTTGTCGAGTGCAGGTTCTTTGGAGGTCTCGACGTCGATGAGACTGCCGCCGCTCTCGATCTTTCAACTGCAACGGTGAAGCGCGACTGGCGTGTTGCACGTGCCTGGCTCGCGCATACCCTCGCCTGAGTTTGTCGAGCGCGAGCCCGGCCGCCGAATCACCCGACCCGACTTCGAGCGCTCGCAATTGCCCGCGGCATATTCACGTCGCGCGAGTCAACTGGCGCCGTGCAGCGCCGCCGATGCCCTGACGAATCGCTGCTCCGCATCGCGCAGATCGTTCTCCTCCGCCAGCCCTTGCCGCGCCCCTCGTATGATCATCTCCGCATGACGGACGAGAGGGTCACGTACCGCGACCGATTCGGAGGATGGAGCGATCATCTCAATGGTTTCAAGGAGCCGAATGGTCAACGCCGCATTACCGCCCGCGTTCTGCCTGATCTGATTGAAGGCGGAATCGCAAAGATTCTCGAACGAAGGAGACTGTACGATTACACGCAAGGCGCCGCTCTCATCGAAGCGGAGGGGTGAGCGCGGGTTCCTTCGGGCCGCAAACGCGAGCGCTGAGCCTAGCCGGTCGACGCAGGCCACGGCAGTGAATGGATCGTTGACGCCAGGCGATAACGCTCTCACCGCAATCTCCACGAGTTGGTTGACCGAAAACTCGACGTCCTGCGCTGGTGACCGCTGACTCGAAAGCACAATCGCGTCGTTGACCCGTTCCGTTGCCGACTTGTGCGCGGGTCGTGGCGGTGAAACCTGCGCCAGTACGGAGCCTCGAACCACATAGGTCCCGGGACGTCGTAAGAGCCGGATCACGACCCCTGCTTCAGAGGCGAACTCGACCAGCGCATCGATGTCGATGAAATCGATGTAACCATCACCAAGCGCGGGCAACTCCTGCGTCCCGGCTTCGCTCGGGTCAGCCGTATTTCGCGCCTCCGGCGGCGGTTCGGCGACATCAGCTGGGTTCTCCAGATACAGGCGGGCAATTCCGGCAATCACGTCATCGTACACCCGGGCGATAATCGCATCGGCCTGAATGGAGACGGACACATGATGAATGAAATAGATCAGCACCGCGATGCTCGCAATCGCGAGCAAAACAGCGAGGGTTACGGCCAGGTGCGGGACGAATGCAATCTCATCCGCGCGCCGGATGGTTCGAAGAACGAGAAGACTGTAGAGAAACGTCGCGACGAAGGTGCCGAGTACAACCTGGTTTGCGCGATCGCGCATGAAGTTGCGGAGGAGGCGCGGACCCAGCTGCGATGACGCGAGCGACAGGGCAACCAGCGTAAGCGAGAACACCACTCCGGCAATGGTTATCATCGAACCGGCAATTGTTCCCAGAACGGCGCTTGCGCCTTCCGCACCGCCGGAATAAACCCAGCTTCCGAGACTGTCCCCGCGCTCAACCGTCTTTCGGTCGAATGCCACCATCACGACCGAAAGTGCGATCGCGCTTGCGGCCATGCCTGCAGGGACAAACCAGAAACTCGTCTGAAGCCGGTCCCAGTACTTCGCGATCGAAACTTTCACCGGCAATAGCCGCCCGTAACGATTTGACGTCTCATAAATCACACCGTGGTCTGGAGGTCTGCATTGCTACACCGCATGTTCATCATCCGCTCGAGTCGCGTCAAGGACTCGGTGACGGAGCTCGGGCTGTCGAATTGGCACGGCTGATTGCAGAAGGTACTGAGTCTGCGGTCGAGAACCTGAACGGAGAAAAGGATGTCCAGATCATCTGACCGGCGCACGTTTTTCAAACACGCAGCGGCTATCACCGGAGCGGCAACCGGTGCGCTCACGCTGCCTTCGCTCATAACTGACGCGTCGGCACTCGATGTATGGCTTGCCGATGAAGGCGCACAGTCGCTGAGTGACTCACGCGCACCCGAAGTAATCGCGCGCGACGAAGTGTATTGGGCTCGCGTCAGAGGTCTGTACAACCTGCAACCCGATGTCATCAATCTCGATCATGGCTGGACAAATCCGACTCCACGCACCGCAATGACCGAGCTGAACGTGAGAGCACGAATGCTCGAGGCACTTCCGGCCGAGCAGCTTCCGAAGCAGTGGGAAACGATCAGCACGACGAAGTTGAGGGCCGCTCTTGCATCGGCGATGAAAGTATCGGCGACTGAGATCGCACTGGTTCGAAACGCAACGGAAGCGCTGGATACCGTGCTGCTCGGCGTTCCACTGAAAGCGGGAGACGAGATAGTGTGCTCGGCTCACGATTACTACGCGATGCTCGATGCCCTCGAGCAGCGCCGCGCGCGGGATGGCGTCGTTCTAAGAATGATCAAGCCTCCTGTCCCGGCGCCATCCATGGACGCGCTGGAAGCGTTATATGCGGAAGCGATTAACAGCAGGACGCGACTGGTCCTCCTGACTAATCCGAGCAATCTCACCGGACAATATCTTCCGGTGCGACGGATTGCTGATCGTGCGCACAGCGTTGGCGCCGAAGTGGTCGTCGATGGTGCGCAATCGCTGGGGCTTATGGAGGATCCGGTGCTATCGCTAGGCTGCGACTACTACGGAGCCAGCGCACATAAGTGGCTGGGGACGCCAGTCGGACTCGGCGTACTCTGGATGCGTCCGCAGCACGTTACGAAAGTCTGGCCTTTGATCCCGTCCCCGAAGGATGAGAAAGGGATGGCCCGTTTCGAGTGGATCGGCACAGCACCGGAGTACATCAATCCGGCTTCAATCCCGGCGCTCGCTCTGCATTCTTCTCTCGGTGCCAAGCGAAAGGCGGAGAGGCTCAAGTATCTGTCGTCATACGTGCGCGGGCGGATCACACGAACATTCCCGACCGCTCGCTTCTATTCAAGTCACGAATTGAACGGCACACTCACGCATGTCGAGTTTCCGGGAGTCGATCCGAACGAAATGCAGAAGCGTCTCCGCGATCGGCACGGAATCCTGATACAGGGAATGGGTGGTATCAGCAGCGACCCCGCGCTTCGCGCGATTCGCGTCTCTCCCAATGTATTCACCGCCAGGACCGAGCTCGATCGATTCATAACTGCTGCTTCGAGAGAAATTCCGCGCTTGGGAACCTGAGGATATGTCAGTAGCAATTACGCTGGCGAGCCCGCTGCATCAGACATAGCCTGCAACTCGTGCTTCGCCGATAACGCCGATCACTTTCTCACCGCGGAAGTCGCAGCCGTCTTTGCGAGCTTGCGCATGCTGGAAAGATAGAACGCGTCCTGCTCCATTCGACGGGGACTTACCTCATCCAGGTAAGCCCGCGCTTCCCTCGCCGCGCTCTCGTGGGCGCCGACACGCTGATACGCCCACACAAGATCAGCAAGCACAGAAATCGGTTGAGGATCATCCGCGACCGACGCCTTGATCTCACTGATAGCAGCGCGATCGCCGGCCGCCACTCTCACCATTGCGTGCGTGCGAGAGCTCAACCGCAACACACGCGCACGAAAATCGACAGGCACCTCGCGCTCGAAAGTGGATAACAACTCCCGCGCCCGGTCGGCCTTCCCGCTCAGCACGTAAAAATGCGCAAGTGACACGTAGGGTCGCTCTCTCGCATGGAGGTTTCGCCATGCAGCGCTCGATGGAACGCTGTCCGCGATTCGAAGAGCCCGAGATGTGTCCCGGGCAAGATCCAGCTCGAGCTGCGCCAGCAGAAGCGACGTAAGTACGGCGGAAAGGCCGCCGGTTGCCTCCTGCGCACGCCGGACATCCACGAGATGCTGTCGCGCTTCGTCAATTTTCCCAAGTATTGCGTCGATGAATGCCTGCTGCTGCCGCGGGAATTCATTGTTGCCGCGCGGGGCCGAGTGCGCGAGTGAATCAGCGCGCCCGAAATCACCCATGGCTTCGGTCATCTCGATGCGCAGAGCAAGGAGCAATACGCTGTTTGGGAACTCGCGCAGACCATACGCGATCGTACGCCTGGCTTCGTCTAGCCTTCCCGCGCGATAACGTGCACCAGCCAGGAAGCCGTAAAGAAAAGGATTCTTTTCCCACTGCAGGCCACGCAGCGCAGCAAGCTCCCCCTCACGATACTTCCGCTGCTGGGTCAGCAGCGACGA